>DAONII010000192.1:0-3404 GCA_035405085.1 bacterium
CCGTCGCCTTCGGAAGTCAATCCCTCCCTGGATTTGACTACGGGGCTGTGGCTCAAAATGCCCTCGATTGTCTTTGCGCCCTGGGTCGGGTGCGCCGGAATGAAATATCGAACCTTGCCCTGGATCCTCTCAATGAAAACGCCCAGCTCTTTGAGCATTTTGTCGTAATGGAAAAAGGGGCCTATCAGCTCCAGGCGCCATTCGCCGGAAACCCGGCGACGCTTTATTTTCCAATCGTTCGCCAGGGTAAACTCACGTCCTGCGTCGTAAGCCGCCTGGAAGACCTCGCTTGGGGAAAAATGCTGGGCCGTGGCCGTCGCGCCCAGCCGATCAAGGGTCCGCTGGAGCTGCCGCTCCGGGATCACGCGCCCAATGTATTTCGTGCCATCGGCCGTTTTGAGGCGGAAGATTCTTGGTTGCTCATCGGGCAGGCGGTCCCATATCGGTAGCAGGGCTCCCGTGACCAGGTGCCTTCTGGACTTCGTTTCGCTGGGAAGGGCTTTGTATTCGGCTTCCCACAGCTCGGCGGCCTCGGCCCCTGACAGCCTGGTGTATTTATCGGGATCGTTCAGCTCCATCGTCGGGACGGTGTGCTCGTTGTAGTTAGCACCCATCAGCCCAACGACCTGCATAACATTGCCTGTGGCGGCGTCCGTCCTGTGTCGCGTATTCGAAACGGCATAGACGCGGCCGCTGCGGTTGTTCCTAACATAGCCTCCCTTGGCATAATTCGCGCTCACATCAAACGACAGCATCGGGGCATCGTTGGTGAGCTCAAATTCCATATATTTCGTTTCCGCGCCGCTTTCCTCGTCGACGTGGACGGTCACTTCCTGTAACTTTTCGATCCGCTTGGCGCGTATCGTTTCGACCCCCACATCCAGGGTGCCGGTTGCTTTGGCTATTTCGAGCCGGCGGAGCAGCCTTTCGTGGAACAGATCAAAGACGCGGTTCTGAACGTCGATCGTCATATTGAGGATCCTGTTCAAGAAGCGCGGCATTTCCGGGACGGGGTTTCGAAGCAGGTTTCCGTCGCTGTCGGTAAATTTAAGGCCTGTCTGCCTCTCGAACTCTTCCATGGTTAGGTCCGGCACCTGGCCGTCGAAAACATCCTTAATGAGATCCCCCAGGGCATAATGGGCATGGAGGGTTTCCAGGTTGTCTTCGGCTCCAAAGAATCCCGAAGATCCGGTCTGGCGCTGTCCTTTTGTCAGGGCACCAAGCTGGTCGAGCCGGCGGGCAATGGAAGAGATAAAGCGTTTCTGTCCCTTGAGATCCGTCATCACGAGGACATACTCGGGCGGCTGCTTCTGGTTCGAGCGGTGGGATCTCCCGAAGCCCTGGACGGCCACGTCAGCCCGCCAGCCGGCTTGCACCAGGTAGTGCTTTCGAAGCCGCTGGTTCTTCGCCGTCAGGTCCGCGTGATAGCTGCGGCCCGTGCCGCCGGCCTGCGAGAATACCAGGATAGATTTTTTGTCGTTTTGAAACTGATCGGCGTCGGCCAGGCTGCGCGCCTTCGACCATTTCTCCACCTTGCGGCGTGAGCCCTCCGCGTCCTCGACTGTGATAATGCGCTTGCTTCGCCCGGTCACTTCCGCTACCTTATCGTGCCCGAAATGGTTGATGACCATATCCAGGGCGCCTTCCGGTATGAAGTTTTTCAGCGACTCAAGATCGGAAAGCAGCTGATCCCGCATGGCCTCGGCTGCCGGGTTTGTCACATGGTTCCCGTCTGAATCGTAAACGGGCTCCGTATGAACGTTCCCCTCTTCGTCCATGACTTCCGTATATTGATGGACCGGGAAGCTCCGCTCCACATACCCCATGAGCTGCTCCAGGGGGGTCAAGTCGAGATCTTCTATATCTTCCTCCTCGCCTTTCCCCTGCAACGCGCGATCAAGCTGTGCCTCGTTGGTATTCGTCAGCTGGAGCACGGGCGCATATCCCTCGGCCAGGTCTTGCTCGATCGCCTTGATGATCGTCGGCATCTGCATGGACGTGATGATCTGATTGAAGAAGCGCTGGTTTGAGCCCCAAAAGGCGCTCATGGCGTTTGCGCGCTGCCTCTTTCCGCCGTTGGTAACATCAAGGGCACGATGAATGTTTTCCAGGACGATCTGCCACGCCTCGGCACACTTATCATAAGCAATCCGCTGCTCATCGGTGAGGGGATGTTCAAGGTGAGCATACTTCACGCCGTCAAACGAGAGGGACCTGGCCATGTAACGGCCCATGGCTTTGAGGTTCTGCGCCACCATTTCCATGGCGGCAATGCCGGCCCCGGCTATCCTGTTTATGAAATCGAGCTTGTCCGCAAAGGACTTTCCGCGCCCCCACAGGCCCAGGCGATCGCAATAGCTGAGATTGGATACTTCCGTCGCGCCTGTCGCGGAAACGTAAACGATCCTGGCGTTCGGGAAAAAGGTCTGGAGCTTGACGCCGGTGAGCGCCTTCTGCGACGGCTTCCGTGTGCCTCGCAGGCCCTTTATGCCGACGGCATTGCCCATGTTGTGCGATTCGTCGAAAACAATGACGCCATCGAAATCCGAGCCGAGCCAGCAGGCAAGCTGATTAAGCCGCGATGCACCGGGATCGCCTATACCACCGTCCGGTTGTGTGTCCTTCTTCTTGCTGTCTTTTGATTTTGTCGCAAGCAACGTATATCCGAGGAAGGCAATGCCTTCATCGTTTTTGATGTTTGTCCCGAATTTCGTCTTCCCGAAGTCTATCAGCACGTTCGGATCCCAGCCGATACCTGCCACGTCGCGCTGCGCGTCATTGATGAGTGGCTGGTTCTGCGTGACCCAGACGGCCTTTTTCCGGCCCTGGTTCCAATTATCGAGAATAATAGCCGCTATTTCCCGGCCTTTTCCTACGCCCGTGCCATCGCCAATAAAGAAGCCCCTGCGCGTGCCTTCCGGCGCGACCTGTCGATGAGCATTGCCGGCATAAATGACCGCCTCGATCTGTGCGTCACTCAGCAGGCCCTTTTCGATGATTTCTTTTGGGAGAGATGGGCGATAGTCCGCCTTGGGCATCTCGACGGCGGCCATTGCCGCGCTTTCTTCGAGTTTTCCAGGATGGGGTTTCGCGCCTTTGACGCTTTGCTGGGGTGCGTATGTGTCGAAGATCTTGTCGTCCGAGAGCTCTTCCTGGGTCCGTTCTCGTTCGCGCTGTTCGACGTTTAGCGTTTCAGTCCGGTTTCGATCTGCCGGCGGGACCACAGATGATCCAGTATCGCCCACGCCAGGTTCGCCGGGTCTTCCCCCTCGGCCTGGTTCAGCGGATTGACCGCTTCGGGCTCCCCTGGTATCTGCGTTAGATACTTCATTCCGATCCTGGGATCCTCCCCGTAAAGAAGATGAACCAGGTTGCTGACCTCGAACGGCACCACCAGATTCCCT
>DAONII010000193.1:0-3397 GCA_035405085.1 bacterium
TCGGAGAGGGAAAAGCGGGCGCCCATGCGCGGACCGTCGACGACCACCATGTACGGGGGCTGATGCTGCGGTTTGGATGGAGTCGATTCCTCGCCCTCATCGGCCGGACGGATTATGGTTCGATCCTCCGGACCGAGGGGCGGACTCTCAACCGCAGCGGGGGCTCCCCCCTTCTGTTCCTCATCCGCCATATGCGAACTTTCTAACATATCGGCGACAACGCGTAAAGCGTAGAGGAAGAGTTATAGCTTGATTTTCTCAGGGGAAATCAGAATAATCCGGCGTCATGCCGGCCCCGCGCTACACCCTTGCAACGGCCGTCCTCTCAGCCATCCTGATCTGTTCGCCATCCTTCGCGAAAGGGCGCGAATGCATCGACTGGCCGAAGCTGATGTCACGATACAGGGCGGCAGACCTCCCGCAGGCCCCTTCGGTCTCGGTGAAGGCCTTCTCCAATTACACAGGCAAGCCCGGCGACGGCTGGCTCTCATTCGGAATAAGCGATCTCATCTCGGACATGCTCTCATCCGGACGCTCCCTGCGTTCACCATCCGGACCTGCGGCCGCCGGCGGCGAGGCGCCCGATCTCCTCGTGACCGGCCTCTACCAACATGCAAACGGCAAGCTGAGGATCTTCGTCAGCGTCTCGGACGGAAAGAGCGGGAAACTCGCGGAACAGATCGAAGCCTCATTCCCCTACCCTGGAAGCGGGGATTTCTTCACCGAAATAGCCAAGATCGCAGAGCGGATAATGAAGGTCGCAAAGGCGAAAAAGGACAGCGCCGCGCTGGCCGCGGTCAGGGACGCCACATCCTCGGTTCGCGCCTACGAGAGCTTCGCGCGGGGACGGCAGGCTATGTGGGCCTACACCTCGGCAAAGGCAGAGGTGGCGGAAGCCTTCTTCGCAGAGGCGAAGAGGCTCGATTACCGCTCCCCGCTGGGCTACCTCGGAATGTCGGACATAAAGAGTTTTCTGGGATTTTACCACAGGCAGCGCAAAGAACCGTTCGCACATTTCTACCAGGAGGCCGAGGCGGAACTCGCCCTGATGAAGAAGCTCGCTAAGGCAAAGTCCCCGCCGGCCATGTTCGACTCCGCGGTTTCAGGCGCCAAGGGCGGCCGGCTTTATAACCGCTTTCTCGCCGGTCACGCCTATTGCTCGGAGGCTCGTCAACTAGAGCTGGCCGGCAACGTCCCGGAGGCGATAGGGGCCTTGAAAAAGGCTCTCGACGCTGTTCCCGAAGACGCCATGTCGTGGTATCATCTTTCGAGGCTGGAGGCCGCCTCCGGAAACACCGCCGCCTCGACGGCGGCGCTTCGGAGGGCGTACTCGATAAACCCTTGCATAGAACGCTGACAGACCAGGCCCTGAAATGGAGGTAGAAGCGAGATGAAACCCGCGCTGCGAACGATTGCCGCGATAGCGGTCTTTTTGCCACTGTTCTTCTCCTGCTACTCCCACGCGAAGAAGATCACTAAACCTACCTCAAGGGCCGTCTACCACAACAACCAGGGGATAAGCTTTTTGAACCAGGGGGCGGTCGACCGCGCTGAGCTGCAGTTCAAGACCGCCATCGAGCTCTCCCCCGAATACGTGGAGGCGCACAACAACCTGGGCATCGTATTCGAGATGAAGGGTCAGCTCGATGCGGCCGCAACCCAGTTCCAGAGGGCGATCTCTTTGGACAAGGGGTATACAAACGCCTACAGCCACCTGAGCACGGTCTACCTGAAGCAGAACAGGATCGACGACGCGATCTCCACGAGCCGAAAGGGCCTCAAGAAGGACAGCACTAAAGCCGACGCCCACTACAACCTCGCGCGCGCCCTCATAGAGAAGGGGCACCGGAAAAACGACGGGAAGTCGCTCGAGGAGGCGGTGAAATCGCTCATTCGGGCCACCGAGCTCAACCCGTCGCTCACGCACGCGCACTCGCTTCTCGCCCAGCTCTACCAGGAACTAGGAGAATTCGAGAAGGCCAACATTCGCGCGAGACTGGCTGTGGGGGACAAACCGACTTCGCCCGACGGCTGGGTGAAGCTGGGGAACCTCTACCTGCAGCGCGGGGAGAACGAACAGGCGCTGAACTGCTTTCAGAAGGCGCTGGAACTCGACCCCGAAAACGCAGAGGCCCATATGCAGATGGGCGTATACTATGCCAAAGTGGGCAGGACGACGGACGCCGCAAACGAATTCAAGAGCGTCGCAGCCATAAGGCCGACCGACGACGTCGCCTGGTACAGGCTGGGGACCCTATACCTCAACTCCGGAAAATACGGCGAAGCTGCAAAGGCGCTCTCGAAGGCGACGCAGATTAACCCGAACCTGGCCGACGCCTCGTTCAATTTGGGCTTGACTTATCTCAGGCTGGGCAAGACAAGCCAAGCCGAAACCGAGTGGAGGCGCACGATAGTCGTCGATCCGAAACACGCGCGGGCCCTTTACAATCTCGCCGCCCTGCTTCAGGGACAGGGACGAACCGAGGAGGCCGGCGAAATGTACTGCCGCTTCATAGGGGCGGCCGGCGATCTCTTCCCTTCCGAAAAGGCTGCGGCCGAGAGCTATATCAGGACGCAGAAGATAAAATGCCGAGGCTGACGATACAGGAAAGAGGAAAGAACCAGAGCTGGGTGCACGAGTGTGCCGAGGAAGTGATAACGATCGGCCGCCTGGACGACAACGTCGTGCAGCTGCGCTCTCAGGGGGTCTCGAGAAACCACGCGAAGATTCTCTCGGAGGGGGATAACCACTTCCTGGTGGACATGAAGAGCGGCAACGGCACCCTCCTCAACGGCATGCCGCTGGTTCCGCTTGAGAAGAACCTCCTCCGTGCCGGCGACATAGTGACGATAGACGCCTTCGACCTGCAGTTCCACGAATCCGCGCTGGAAGCCAGAGGCCAGGACGACGACGAAGTGACCGACAGCGAGATTCTCGAGGTCAAGCTGCTCAAAAAGGTGCTCACCGCACTCGACAAGGAGATGGTCCCCTCCATCGAAGTTTTAAACGGCGCGGCCGAGGGAAAGAAGATCTTCTTCACGGACGAGATGCACGAGCTCGTCATAGGGCGCGATCCCGAGTGCGACTTCTCAATAAACGAGTATGTGATGTCCCGCCGTCACGCGAAGGTGATGAAGCGCTGGGGCGGAATAGCGATACGCGACATGGAGAGCAAGAACGGCACCTTCGTTAACAACCGCCGCGTGGTGGAGGAGTTTCTGCACGACGGCGACCGCGTGGCCCTCGGCACCATAGTGATGCTCTTCAGAAACCCGCAGGAGATAAACCTCGCGGCCCTCTCGGAGGCGAAGCCGCGCTACAGACCGGCGGAGGTCTCGCCCGACGAGATCCCGGGGCTCGAGGGGGGGCAGGAAGAGGAGCAGGGTGAAGGCGAGG
>DAONII010000194.1:0-1513 GCA_035405085.1 bacterium
CCTGTCGTAGAGGCGGCCCCCTTCCCAGCGCGCCAGCTGCTGGGGTTCGCGCTCGGGGAGGTTGGCCTTCATCGGAAAGTCGGTCTTCGGGAGGTTGAGCGTGTCCTTGTAGTTTATCTCTGTCATGGGTTCCACGATCTCTCTTGGCTGCGCAGCATCATTCACTGACGCCCAGGTTGGTGAGCGAAGGCTCGGTCTTTCTCAGGTAGTTGCCGATGCCGTCGAGTATCTTTTTCTCCTCGATTCCGGTGCTCTTTATGCGCGCAGCCAGGCTCTTCACGCGCGAAGTGATCTTGACGTCGGTCCTTCCCCCTCCAGGAACGATTTTGATCTCCAGCTGATGGTAGGAGTTCGTGACGCCGTAGTCCTTCCTGTCGAACAGCGGTATGAAATGGGAATCGGACCTGACCGGCTCCCACGAGGTCATGATGACGCCGTCCTGCAGGTTCTCAAGAGCAACCGCGTAGCCAGCCTCAACGAGCGCCCAGCGCGTCGCGTAGTAGATGTCGTTCGGGAGGGCTGCGTAGTCGCGGCTGACCTCGGGCGAACCCGTTCGGACCTTCGCGCTGGCCAGAGGCTTAGAACAGGACGATGTGAGGCATGCCAGGAACAAAAACGACAAAACTATCGAAACAGCCGCTCTATGTCCCATGCCGCCCTCCCCCTGAGAACTTGCGCCAGTTCCAAACGTAAATCGCGGCACCTGCCGCAAACATTATTATCGATATGAACTGCGACGTGGACAGCAGATCAGGTATGAGGAAACCGCGCTCGGAGTCCCCCCGGAATATCTCGTTCACCCCCCGCAAAACCGCGTAAAGCATCAGGTAGGTCGTTATGATCTGGCCGTTGAAGCGCTTGAACCGGCTCAGGAAAACGAGCACCAGAAATATGGTGAACTCCCCGGCGCTCTCCATGAGCTGGGTAGGATAGAGAGGAACGCCGGTCGGCGCGAAGCTCTTGGTACCCGCCGGAAACACTACCGAGTACCATGCGGGGTGGTCGACGACCCGACCGTAACAGCATCCGGCGAGGAAACACCCTATCCTTCCGATCGCATGGCCTATCGCTATGGCGGGGGCGAATATGTCCATCGTGAGCAGAAGCGGCATCCTGTTTCGCCTGATAAACCAGACCGCCACAAAAAGCGCCGCTATGAGACCGCCGTAGAAGACGAGCCCCCCCTCCCAGATCCTAAAGATCATGAGCGGGTCGGAGGAGAAGCGCCCCCGTTCCGCGATCGCCACGTGCAGTATCCTCGAGCCGACTATTCCGGCGACTATGACCGCGAAGATGAGGTCCATAGCCTTGGACGGGTTCTGTCCCAGACGCCTGCTCTCGAAGGTGACCCAGAGTATAGCTGCCACGAAGCCGAGCGCCACCATCACACCGTAGCTGTAGACTGTGATTCCGCCGAAAAGCGGAATCTTGAAAAGAACCGGATACATGGGCGAAATCTATAGGGAAAGGGGGGCTAGAAGTAAAGGGAAATGCTCTCGCTTTGTCAGTGTTC
>DAONII010000194.1:1613-3392 GCA_035405085.1 bacterium
AATACACTGAGGGCCGTCACCCCTATGGCGACGGCCCCCGTGCGGGTTTGGGAATGGAGACCTACCGGGTGCGGATGAGGACAGCGTAGTTCCCGCCTCCCTGAGTCCCCGTGATGCTCATCGAATTAGGCAGCGTGGTCAGCTCATAGAACATGGCGGTCGAGGCATCGACCGTCGGATTGTGGTAGCCGTAGTAATCGTTCAGGTTCACGCCCCGCAGGACGGTCCCGCGGTTGTCCTCGGCATCGCAGTCGAGGCACACGCCCTGCCAGTTCCCGGTCTCAGCCCGTACCCTGGGCCTGTAGGTGTAGCGCGGGTCGTTGCAGTTGCCGCGGTCGGTCATCGCCAAAGCTACCGTCCAGCGCGCCATGAACTGGGAGAACTTGTTGAAATCTGAGGCACCTCCAAACGCCGCCTCGATGTTACCCACGCCCCGCCTGCCGGTCTGGGAAAGGGCCCTGAGGAAAGCGTCCCCGTCCGAAGCCTGCTCGTAGAGGTAGCGCAGGAAGAGATAAGACCCGCCGCGCTCCATGAGGTTCGGAGAGCCCTGGGTCACTATGCCGTAGGTCGAGGGACTGGCCAGATACATCGAGTAGCGCGAGGGGTTCTCAACGTTGTAGCCCATGTAGTCCTCGATGAAGTGCGACATCGCTTCGTTGAGCCAGTTCTCCTCGGGCTGGCCGCCGTTGACGAACACGTGCTGGTTGTAGCTTATGGCGTGCTGCAGCTCGTGCGGAAGCACCGCGGGCAAGAGGTTAGACATCGCGAATTCGTCTGATATCGGGGTGCCGTATCTTCCCGCAGGATCGGGAACCATAGTATAGATTATCTCGCGCTCGTTGGAGGCCAGGTTGCTCCTGGCGGCCTCGTTTGGCTCATAGAGATCGCTCGCATAGAAGTAGCCGGTAACTATTCCACCACCGAGCGAACCGAGCTTGTTTATCTGCTTCGTCATCAGCACGTCGAGCTTTCCGTTTCCGTCGACGTCGGACAAGGAGCCCAAGAGACCCTGCTCAAGCCCGGCGACGCGATCGAAGTAATCGCACAGCTCGTTTACCTGCTCGTCCGATACCATGCCATCCGGCTCGGGGTCGGTGTCGACGTAGAATACGACATTCTGGCCGACGCAGCGAACCCTTGCAGTCACGGTTACGAAAGAGCTGACAGAAGTGAGACTCGCGAGGACCTTGAAATCCTCTATCTCGCCGACGCTCACTGCCTTCATCGCCTTGAAACCCGCCGACTTGGAGTAGGAGCCGTCATAAGCGGATTCCGGCGGGAGCTCGGTCTCGGCTAGTTCGTGCTCATACGCCCTGAGCCATGCGGAAAGCACCTGCTGCGGGCCGTAGCCGTCGTCCTCCATATCCATCGCCTTGGCGAGCGGATCGCCGGCGATTGAAGGCTCGGGGAGGGACTCATCCGCGGCGAGCCTTACAGGCGAGGCGAGGCCGCTTGTGCTTGCCGAGCCAACTGCGAGTATGAAGTTGGCCCCGCCCTCGACGCCCTCGAAGTCCACGACAGCGGTCCCGTCGCCGACCTCTATGGGCATGATGTCACAAACGCCCATCTCCGACGTTGAGTTGAAGGTGTTGCTGATTCCAGTCCCACCCTCGGAGGATATATCCGCACTGGTGGATCCGGCGCCCCCGCAGGAGGAGATCAAGAGGAGAGCCACCGCTAGTATTGCCGCCCTTTCCCATCCCTTCGACCCGGTTTTCATTGCTGGCTCCTTTCCCAAACCCTTCGACTTCAGGAATGAGCAAGGAACGTGCCAGCCAC
>DAONII010000195.1:0-3390 GCA_035405085.1 bacterium
GGATCCCTAGGGCGGCCGGAGACCTCTTTGTGTCTCATCATCAACCTTGGTTCTATCATGTTCCCCCATCGGTCAGGGTTCGAATCAGAGCTTCCACTCCGACATCGTATCGAGAGCCGCGTGGTCGGTGAGGTTCACCCGGAGAGGCGTTATCGAGATCCACCCGTCCCTGACCGCGTTGCAGTCCGATTTCTCTATGTCCTCGAAGCCCGACTCGTCCCCGCCTATCCAGTAGTACTTCTTGCTCCGCGGATCGACCTTTTCGACGATGACGCTGCCGTAGTTGCGCTTGCCCTGCTTCGTTAACACAGCGCCTTTGATCCTGCCGGCGGGGAGATCGGGCACGTTCACGTTGAGTATTATCCCGGGCGGGAGCTTTTTCTCAAGCAGGGTCCTCACCAACTTCGCGGCGAAGCGTGACGCCGGGCGAAAATTTCTGTGCCCTTTGACCGCCAGCGATATGGCCACCGAGGGTATGCCGAGGATCCCTCCCTCAAAGGCGGCCGAGACGGTTCCGGAATAGTGAACGTCGTCGCCCAGATTCGCGCCGTGGTTTATCCCCGATATCACGATATCGGGCCGGCGTTTTAAGATCTCGTGGACGCCGAGCATCACGCAATCGGTCGGGGTACCGTCGACAGCGTAGACGTCCCTCGACAGCGCGCTTATTCGCAGCGGCCTGTGAAGAGTGATGGAATGGCTCGCCGCCGAGCGCTCCTGATCCGGGGCAACCACGACCACCCTGCCGGCATCCTTCAAGGCGCGGGCGAGCGAAATTATCCCCTCTGCATTTACGCCGTCGTCGTTCGTGACGACGATGACCGGCCGCCCAGATTTGGCGCTTTTCCCTTCCTTTTGCACCGATCCCCCGCAGAAAAAACATCAATGGTTTAGGGTATTTATCTCATGCCGGGCGATGGGGTGTCAAGCCGAATGTCCGGCCCGGCGGCGCCTCCGGGTTTTTCTTTAGCCGGTTGCATTATCCTTTCCGTTGGGATATTCGCGCGCGCCTATGAATGACGCATACAGAAAGGCCGGGGTCGACATAGACGCGGGCAACAGGTTCGTGGAGAAGATCAAACCGCTGATCAAATCCACGGCTAGGCGAGGCGTCATAGGCGGCGTCGGAGGATTCGGGGGGCTTTTCGGGCTCGACGTCTCCGACATGCGCGAACCGGTGCTGGTCTCCGGAACCGACGGGGTCGGCACGAAGCTCAAGGTCGCGATAGACATGGACCGCCTCGACACAATCGGCGTGGATCTCGTCGCGATGTGCGTGAACGACATAGCCTGTTCCGGCGCCGAACCGCTCTTCTTTCTGGATTACTTCGCCACCGGCAAACTCAAACCGGATGAGCACGCCGCAGTCGTATCGGGTATAGCGGAGGCGTGCAGGCAGACCAAGTGCGCGCTGATCGGCGGCGAAACCGCAGAGATGCCCGATCTCTACAGCGAAGACGACTTCGATCTGGCCGGTTTCGCGGTCGGAATAGTCGATCGCTCGAGGATAATAGACGGCAGCGACATCGGAGTGGGAAACGCGATAATAGGAATAGCCTCCTCGGGCTTTCACAGCAACGGCTACGCTCTCGTTCGAAGGATCGTGAAGGAGGCCGGGCTGAACTTAAACAGGACATACGAGGGTTTCGAAAAACCGCTGGGGGAGCTGCTGCTCGAACCGACGCGCCTCTACAGCCCCCTCATAGCGGGTCTGCGCCGCAACTTCGGCATAAAGGGAATAGCGCACATAACCGGCGGCGGCTTCTGGGAAAACATCCCGCGCATACTTCCTGCAGGCGTTCAGGCGGTTATCCACAAGGACAGGCTGCATATCCCCCATCTCTTTCGCTTCTTCCAGGCTCACGGCCGGGTCGATGAACGAGAGCTGCTTCACGTCTTCAACTGCGGAACGGGAATGGTGATGGTGGTTCCGCACGACGAGGCCAAGGACGTCGCGGACGCGATAAACGCGCATGGTGAAACGGCGCGCATTATCGGCTCGACCCGCTCCCGCCCGCCGGAAGGGGATCCCGTCGTCGTGGAATGATTTTACAGGGCTCCACGGGCGCATCTTTCTTGCGTTGCGCGCCTCTTTCAGTATTATCCACGCGAAATGTCCGAACACGATCTAAAGCTGGGCGTTCTCGCCTCGGGAAACGGGTCGAATCTCCAGGCTGTAATAGACTCCTGCGAAGCCGGCCGGATAAAGGCCTGCGTCGCGTGCGTGATAAGCGACGATGCACGAGCCCGCGCGCTTGAGCGCGCAGAAGCACACGGAATCCCAGCGATAGCAATAGAGCGCTCAACCTTCGACTCCAAAAAGGAGTTCGAGGAGAGCATATCCGCGAAGCTCGACGAACACGGCGTCGAGCTCGTCTGCCTGGCAGGCTTCATGAGAATAGTGGGAAAGACGCTTCTCTCCCGCTTCGAAAACAGGATCATAAACATACACCCGGCGCTCCTGCCCTCATTCCCCGGCCTCGAGGGGCAGAGGCAGGCCTTCGAATACGGGGTC
Organism: bacterium; assembly: GCA_035405085.1. Taxonomy (GTDB): domain Bacteria; phylum UBA10199; class UBA10199; order 2-02-FULL-44-16; family JAAZCA01; genus DAONII01. The sequence goes on from DAONII010000195.1 coordinate 2,516, forward strand.
AAGGTGGCCGGCTGCACGGTTCATTTCGTCGACGAGAAGACAGACCACGGTCCCATCATATGCCAGGCGGCCGTCGAGGTTGAGGAGGATGACACGCTGGAATCGCTGAAGGAGCGCATACTCGAGAAGGAGCACGTCATCTATCCGAGGGCGATAGGGCTCATCGCGGAAGGCCGGCTCACGATAGAGGGCCGGCGCGTCAAAATAAAACGAGACTGAAAACATCGAGGGGAGGAACAAAGATGAAAAAGATCTTTGCATGTCTGATCGCGGCAACGGCCCTCGCGGCGTTTCCGACGATATGCGCTGCCGACGAATATGATTACTCGAGCCCTCCTCCGGCCTATGAATCCCAGACAAAGGCCTCCGGCGGCAACTTCACGGTTGGGGTCGGCGCGATAGGCAACATATTCGTGGTGGACGCCAGGCCCGAACTCTCGCCCGGGGTCGGCGGCTTCATCTATTTCGACTACAGGTGGTCGCCTCAGTTCTCGACGCAGTTCACCTTCCTCATCAGCGACCAGGACGGCCGTGGCATTTCAAGCGGCGACGACAGCATACTCTTCATGGGCGTGCCCACCTTCGACCTCAAGTTCTACATACTCAAGAACCCTTCGCGCTGGGATCCCTATGGCCTCGTGGGCGTCGGGTTTTTCGCGGTCAGCGAAGGAGGCAGGAGCGACGGCTCGCAGGCCTTCGGAATAGGGGCAGACATAGGTCTGGGAACCGACTTCTACATAACCGAGCGCTTCTCGGTCGGCCTCTCCTGCATCTTTCGCTCCATCGGCATGATCGACTCGCTCGACGGCCCGAACAACGGGACGGCGCTGTTCCCGGTTTCCCTGATGGGAAATTTCGCCTACCACTTCTGACCC
>DAONII010000196.1:0-3378 GCA_035405085.1 bacterium
GAGCACACCGTCTTCGATCTCAGCCTTGCAGGAGCTGAACTTGCCCTTCTTGTTTAGACACTCCGCCTCGTAGGCGTAGGTTGCCGTGGACGAGACGAGGAAACAGACAGCCACCGCCAAGCTCAAGATCCTCCTGACCTTCATAAACACCTCCCGGGTTGGGTACGGTGTCATCTTAGCCCGGGGTCGTGTCAGGGAGGGTCGTGCGGCTCTTTTTATGGGCCGCACGCCCTTCAAGGGACCGCGTGACCTTGGATGACGGGCGCTCGGGGAATAATGGGCGTAAAGGAGGATACTGCCATGAAACCCAAAGCCTGTAGTCTAGTCGTAGCCGCGGGTGTTGCCTGCATACTGTTCCTGGGCAGCTCTGCTTATGCTCAGACCTACATCGGCCGGTACAGCAATAACCCCTACCAGAGCGATTCCACTTCGAACCCCTACGGCGCCGGAAGCCGGTATAACTCCGGCAGCGTCAATAACCCCTATGGCCGGTACGGCAGCAAGTACAGCAACAAGTCGGCCAATAACCCATACGCCACGGACGCGCCGAAGCTCTACGACAACAGCGGCAACTACCGAGGAAAGCTCTCCACCAACCCCTACGACGCGGACTCAACCTCAAACCCCTACGGCCGGTACGGGAGCCCCTACTCGCCCGACAGCGTCAATAACCCCTACGGCGCCGGGAGCAAGTATAAGACCGATAGCCCCAACAATCCCTACGGCACGGGGCTCAAGATCATGGGGCAGTAAAACCAATTCCGGAGGTACGCGATGCCAATGGCACGAGACGGAACTTCCATGCGGGATACGAGGCAGTTTCTTATGAATCATTTCAGCAAGCAATTTTTCGATCTCATGCACAGGTTCTTTATGTCGAAGCTTCCAGTCCGCGACAAATGCTTCTTAAGCGTCGTCTTTTACCGGCACCTCAAGAAATATGCGGATCCTCAAGCTGATCTGCCGGAGGACGTCCTCAAGGTCATCCGCCAAGCTCATCAGGTCGTGGACGAAAACGAGGCACGCGAGAAAATGACGTAGAGAGATCGGAGGAAGGCATGGAGAGCGAGACAATAACGCCCCTGATGCAAAAGTACCTGGACCAGTTCAACGCCCTCTTCAGAGAAATCCTCGAATCGCCCTTGCTGACAAAAGGCGACAAGCTGCTTCTGACCATCTACATCTATCGCGACTCAAGAGAATACGCCGATCCGTCGCGGAAATCGTCGCCCAAGGCGCGCGCGATGCTCGAAAAGATCCATAAGGAATTCGACGAGATCGAAGAGAGAGTCAGGCGGGAGTGGACGAGCAATTAGAGAGAAGAAAGATCGCCACAGTATTTCTTCACAAGTCTCTTGAGATGTTTACGTTGACGGAGTGAGAGCCACCCGTTCCCTTCGTACTGGCCTTTAAGCGAGAGATAAAATGGCCTGTCGTCGTGTTCTTTCCCTTTTTGAAACCATCAGACAAAGCAAAGGACGGGGCGGCGGGGCGCGAGCGCGGCAGGAGAAACACGAACGATATCGGGATGTTATATTTGCTCCGTCTGACGAGGCTGCGTTTAACATAACCTATTTTTCAGGTAGTGTTTCGTCCGACGTGCTCATCGGCTCTTGCGCCAGCCCTTGCCCCAATTGTCCCCCGTCCCCTGCAAGTTTCCCTGGCCGTCGATCCTGAAAAACCCTCACGGGGCAAGCGACAAGAAAGGCGCATCAGTATGATTCAATTATGTATTTATTATGCATATATGAATAATAATATGTAATTATTCAATGATTTCAGCGTATTCAATATAGCAATATACATTTTTTTGCCCCCGTGGCATACTTGGGACATGGAGCCCATCGAGATCCGACAATTCAGGAAGCGCATCGCCCAGGCGATCCGGAAGCTCCGCGCGGAGGAGGGTATAACCGCCAAACACCTCGCCAAGGTGCTCGGCGTGACCCAGCCGACGATCTCGCGGATCGAGGCGGGCACCGCTTCGATCTCGGGAGAGAACCTCTGCTTTCTGGCCAGGAGCTTCAACCGCCCCCTCTCCTTCTTCGTGGGGGAGCAGAGCCCGGTCCACTACGAGGAAGAGGATATCCTCCGGGCGGGCCTCGTCCAGTACGGGGCGCGGCACCTGAAGAGCAAGCGGACGATCGAGGTCTCCGCCTACTACCGCACCTACGCCGATTTTCTTGGAGCCGCCCTGAGCGAAGTGGACGACGGCCGGTTTGCCGCGGCCCTGGCAACCACGCTCTATCAGCAGGCCGCGCACGGGAAGCTCAGGTCCACGCGGATCGTCTCGACGGTGCAGAATGAAACCCTGCGCGCAAACCTCCTGGCGCTGATTTCCTGCATCGAAGGCGCCCGTTTCTCCATACGGAGGCCGTCCAAAGAGAGAGACCGAGCCTTGAGAGCCCTCCTGGGACTTGCAGACGAACTCCTGCGTGATAAAGAGATCGATCGAACACGGGCTACGATCGCCAATATCAGCCCGACCTCCGTCGCCGGGTTCATCAACGAGAGCCTCGAGCCATGAAGGACAGCTACCTCGCCTTCTTCGACGAACTGGATGACGCCTTCCGAAAGCAGTTCGGAACGCGGACCCTTGTGCTCAATATCATCGGCTATACGGCGCTTGCGCTTGCCGGCCTCCCGGACCGGGGCACCAAGGACGTCGACGCCCTCAAGACGGAGGCGCTTGCGGATGCCGCGATGGGCGACGTCCTCGCTTTTCTGATCAGGGAGTTCGGCAAGGGGAGCCCTGGCGCCCTGCGAAACGGGATGTACCTGGATTTTGTCGAGAGGCAGATCCCGTGGCTCCCGCCCCGCCCCGTGTACGGAGAAGAGCGGAAACTCCAGCGCATCACATTCATGGCGCTCCATCCGGCCGACGTCTGCGTTTCGAAGACCTTTGCCAACTTCAAGGGAAAGCACGATCGCGGCAACGACCGGAGGGATGTCCTAGACGCCCTTGACAAGGGGATCGTCGCCGTTGCCGACTACATCAAGCGGATGGACGATACCTTTCCGCACTATGAGGCCGATGCCGCGGCGCCGGAGACCTTTGAAAGGGTTTTGCGGTTTATAGAGAGGGAAGTCCTCCCGATATATGGCGACGAAAAACTCAAGCTGACCTACGAACTTCCCAACTGGATGATCAATTACTGAAGGCTGCCGACGGCCCGGCTTGAATCAGAAGCACCGCATCGAAAAAAACAGACCGTCAAAGAAATCGACGGGACGCTCATCCACGAGCTCTCGCACCTCTTCATGAAACACCTCGAGCGCGACTTCGATTGTGCCGCTTCGACTGAAATCGGCCTGGACCTGGAGACTCTCGAGGAGGGGATCGCTCACGCCGTCTCCCCGGGCATCTTCTCCGACGCG
>DAONII010000197.1:0-3347 GCA_035405085.1 bacterium
CGCGATAAAGCTCTACTTCATGCTGGGCCTCCCCGGGGAGGGTCAGGGCGAGATCGACGGCATCTGCGAGATCGCGAACCGCTGCCTCGACATAGGGCGCAGATACCACCGCCGCCCCGATGTCACCGTGTCGACCTCGACGTTCATACCGAAGGCGCACACGCCGTTTCAGTGGGAAAGACAGATATCGGTCGAGGAAACACAGGCCCTTCAGCGCGAGCTAAAGAAACGCCTGCGACGCCCGGGCCTCTACTACAGATGGCACGACGCGCGGATGAGCTTCCTGGAGGGGGTCTTCTCCAGGGGCGGCGAGGAGCTCTCCTCCGTCATAGAGGCAGCATGCGCGAAGGGCGCGCGTTTCGACGGATGGGACGAGCTCTTCAATTTCGACATCTGGCTCTCATCCTTTTCCGGTGCGGGGATAGACCCGAAGGGCTATCTCGGGACGAGGGCCCCAGACGAACCCTTCGCGTGGGATTTTCTAGGCGCCGGCCCGTCGCGCGAGTTTCTTTTGAAGGAGCGCGAGCAGGCGAAGAATCTCCTGTCCACGGCGGACTGCACCTCCGGGGAGTGCTCGCGGTGCGGGATGTGCGACTTCGATGAGATCAAGAATCGCGTCGCCGAGAGTTGCGAGACTCGAGACACGAGACCCCAGACCCGGGACTCGCGCTTGGGGTCTCAGGTTTTCCGCTATCGTCTGCGCTATACGAAGAAGGGGCGCGCTGCTTTTTTGGGCTCCATAGAGGCGCTCGATGCGCTTCGAAGGGGGATCCGCCAGGCCGGGCTGCCGCTTCTCTATTCCGAGGGCTTCCACCCGAGGCCGAGGATAAGCGCGGGCCCCGCTTTGCCCGTGGGCGTGGAGAGCGAGGCGGAGTTCGCCGACGCGGAGCTCAGAGGCGAGTTCGATCCGGGCGAGATAGTGGCGCGGATGGCCGGGCGCCTGCCGGAGGGGATGGAGGTCGTGGGGGCGAGCCCCCTGGAGGTTAAAGCCCCGTCCATTGAGGAGGCGCAGCTCAGGGTGCGCTACGCGGCTGGATTTCCAGGGTTGGATATCGATCTGAACGCCGCCTGCCTGCGCTTTGCCCGGCCCGGGCCGCTCAAATACACTCGCGCAAGGGGTAAGAAGGCGGTGGAGGTGGACGTCCGCGACTATGTCGACGAGCTTGCCGTGGCCGAACCCGGTGTGCTAGAGATCTGCGTCCGGCAGATCTCCCCTCCTCTCAAGATCCTCGAGATCCTGGGGGTGGTTACCGGCGCTGACGAAGAGGCGCTTCGCGAGGCGCGGATAACCAAGAGGGCCGTGGAGATGAAGGGGGCCGGCGCCTTCGGGACCGGTTCAAACACAAAGGACTCAAGATGCCCAACGAGCTTATAATAAACGTGACGCTCGGCGAGACCCGCGTCGCCCGCCTGGAGAACGGCGTTGTCACCGAGCTGACCATCGAGCGCAAGCGCGAGGAGGAGGTCGTCGGCAACATATACAAGGGCCGGGTCGTGCGCGTGATGCCGGGGATGCAGGCCGCCTTCATCGACATCGGCCTCGAGAGGACCGCTTTTCTGCACGCATCCGACGTCGTGAAGGACCTCACCCGTTTCGAGGAGGAGAAGGCCCCCGCAGGGAGGGACGTGGAGGAGGCCGACGACGAGGAGCCGCCGCGCGCCAGGAGGCAGGCCGCCGAGCGGTACATCGAAAACGTGCTGAAGGACGGAAAGGAGATCCTGGTCCAGGTAGAGAAGGAGCCGCTCGGCACGAAGGGGGCGCGGGTGACCTCGCACATCTCCCTCCCGGGCCGATACCTCGTCTTCATGCCGACGGTGGAACACGTGGGCGTCTCGAGGAGGATAGGCGATGCCGCCGAGAGGGGGCGCCTGAAGGACATGATCCGAAGGCTCAAGAAGGGGCCCGGCGGCTTCATCGTGAGGACGGTATCCTCCGGCGGCTCCGAACGCGAGTTCGGGGCGGACGTCGATTATCTCACCAACACGTGGAAGGATGTGGAGCGCAAGGCGTCGTCGGCGAAGGCCCCCTCCCTCATCCACGCGGAGCTCGACGTCCTCTCCAGGGTCGTGCGCGACCAGTTCACGCCGGACGTGGACCGCCTTGTCATAGACTCGAAGGAGGCATACAGGGAGATCTGCGATTTCGTGGATGCGTTCATGCCGAAGGGGAAAAATCAGGTGGAGCTCTACGAGGGCTCCGAGCCGATTTTCGACGCATTCGGAATAGAGATAGAGATCACCAGGGCGCTGGGCCAGAAGGTTTGGCTCAAAAGCGGAGGATACATCATCATCGAGCAGACCGAGGCGCTCACCGCGATAGACGTAAACACCGGGCGCTTCGTCGGCCGCAGAAACGTCGAGGACACGATACTCAAGACGAACCTCGAGGCGGTGAAGGAGATCGTCTACCAGCTGAGGTTGCGCTCCATAGGCGGCATCATCATAATCGACTTCATCGACATGGAGATTTCCGCGAACCGGACGAAGGTCTACAACGCGCTGAAGGAAGCGCTTCGCAGCGACAAGGCGCGCACCACGATATCGAAGATATCGGAGCTGGGCCTCGTGGAGATGACGCGCAAGCGCACGCGCGAGGATCTGCGCAGGCAGCTTACGAACACCTGCCAGTATTGCGAGGGAAAGGGGTACTTGAAGAGTCCGACGACCGTGACCTACGAGATATTCAGGGAGCTCGTTCGGGAGGCGGAAGGGATGAAGGGCAAGCAGGTGGTCGTTTTGTGCCACTCCTCGGTCGCCGGGGTCCTCTACGACGAGGAGCGCGAGCAGCTCGAGGAGCTTGAGGAACGCTTCGGAAAGCGCATCCATATAAAGAGCATGGCAGACTATCATCTGGAACAGTTCGACGTCGCGGAAAAGTAGCCAGATGGCCTTTAAACCCAGCTCGACTCTAAAAGGAATTCCGCCGGTTCTAGACCCTGGCCCGGCGGCCAGGGCGTTCAGAGGCTTACCAAATAAAGAGATTGACTTCCCGGCCCCATCTGGGCTAGGAAAGCGCGCTCTTTGGCTGGGAAAAGCCATTGTGAAACAAAGGAGTTAGCCGTGTACGCAGTCATTCAAACAGGCGGTAAGCAGTACATCGTGACCGAGGGGATGAACCTCAAGGTCGAAAAGCTCGATGGGGATGCGGGTGCGAAGCTCACGCTAGGCGATGTCCTCATGATCGGCGGAAACGGCACGCCGCGCATCGGCGCGCCCACGGTCGAGGGTGCGAGCGTCGCGGCCGAGGTCGTATCCCAGGCGAAGGACAAGAAAATCCTCGTCTACAAGAAGAAGCGGCGCAAGGGTTTCGAGAAGCGCTACGGGCACCGCCAGCCGTACACGGAGCT
>DAONII010000198.1:0-3343 GCA_035405085.1 bacterium
TCCGTCTGAACCACGCGTCGGTCCTCGTGCCCCGCCTTCTGGACGAGCGCAGCTCGGCGGTCTCGGAGCGCGCGACCGGCGGCGGCAGCTGCTCCTCCACGGAGCTGTTCGCAACGAGCATGCTGCCCGGCACCTTGAGGTATCGAAGGGTGGCCTCGGCTATCTCGCGAAATGCGGGAGCCGCTATCTGGCCGCCGTAATAGAGGCCGCCCGAAGGCTCGTCTATCCCGACGTACACGGATATTCGCGGCTCGTCGTACGGCGCGAAACCGACGAAGGAGGAGTAGTATTTTCCTCTGACATATCCCCCCCTGCCCGGCGCCGCTTTCTGTGCGGTACCCGTCTTCCCCGCCATCGGATACTCGGCGCTCGCAGCGAGCCTCCCGGTGCCCCCCTCCGTGGTGACGCTGCGGAGTATGGATGCCATCAGCCTCGACGTCTCCGGGCCGATGGGCCTGGCCACCTCCTGCCTCCCGCCGGAGTAGATCTCGTTTCCCTCTTCGTCCACGATGCGCTTGACTGTCCAGGGCTTCAGGAGCGTGCCCCCGTTCGCTATCGCCGTGAAGGCGTTGATCATCTGAATCGGGGTGGCCGCTATGCCCTGTCCGAAAGCTATCGTGGCGAACTGCAGCTCCGACCAGTTCCTGTGGTTCGAAAAGAGCCCCGCCGACTCTCCCGGCAGATCCACCCCGCTCGTTTGGCCGAATCCGAATTCCAGTATTGATTTATAGGCGCGCTCGTGACCCAGCCTCTGCTCGACCTTGTATGCGCCGATGTTGCTCGATACCTTTATTATATCGGCCACCGATAGCTTCTTGTGCGGATGGGCATCGCGCACGACGTTGGAACCGATCTTTATCCTCCCCCCCTCGCAGTCGAAGATTTCTTCGGGCTTCGCAACTCCGGCATCCAGAGCGGCGGCGACCACCACCGTCTTGAAAGTCGATCCCGGCTCGTATGCGTCGGCTATCGCCCTGTTCCTCCAGTTCGAGAGGCTGTATCGGCCGTAATCGTTCGGATCGAACGTGGGAAGGTTGGCCATGGCCAGTATCGCGCCGGTCCTCACGTCCATCACGATGGCCGAACCTCCCTTCGCGCGAGAAACACCGACCGCCTTCCCCAGCTCGCGTTCGGCTATGAACTGAAGCGTTCTGTCTATCGTGAGCCACACGTTCGCGACGCCGCCTTCAGACGACTCCTCCATCGGAGAAAGATAGAGGTGCCCGCGCGCGTCGCGCTTCACGTCCCCCTGTTTCCTGGCGACCGACAGGGCGTCGTTGTATGCGAGCTCCACCCCTCCCAACGGCTCCGCGTCGTGTCCCACCGCGCCGAGTATGTTCGACGCAAGGGTTCCGCCCGGATAGGATCTGCTGGATTCCCGCATGAAATGAACGCCTGTCAGATCCATCCCCTTCACGGCCTCGGCCTCCTCATCGGACAGCCTTCGCTTGACCCATACGAACTTCCTTCCGCTGGACAGCCTCTCGAGAAGCCTCCGCCTGTCGACCGAGAGAATTTTTGCAAGCTTCTCCGATGCGGTAACGGGATCTTCGACCTCGCGCGGATTCGCCCAAGCCGACTCGACCGTTACGTCTATGGCCAGCTCGCGGCCGGCGGAATCAAGTATCTTGCCCCGCTGCGTGCTCTGATGAACCGCCGTCCTGTACTGCCTCAGCGCCACCTTCTCGAGCTGCGCGTTGTCCTTCAGGTGAAAAGCAACGGCCCGGCTCGCGAGTATCCCGAAGATGCACGCGAACAGGGCGCCGACGATGTAGACGCGCTTCGCGGTCTTCACGTCGTCGCTCTTCTCCACTGTCCTGTACTTTGGCATCTAAAGAGCCCCGGCGCCGACGGCGCCCCGCAAAAAAATCAGTCCGCTATATCGGCTCGAACCGAATTCCCTGCCCCCTCCGCGGGTTCGACAACAAACGCCGCCTCGGAATCGACGCTGCCGTTTAAACCAACGGTTACGATCTCACCGTACTGAGGCAGCCTCATCCCGAAGCGCTCCTTCGCTATCGCCTCTATCCTAGCAGGCGACTTGAGCGCCTCCACCTCGGACTCCAGCCGATTCTTCTGCTGTCTGAGTTCGCTCGTCTCCTTGCGTATCCTGCTCACCTCGTAGCCCAGCTGTATCACCCTTATCCTTATCCATACGAACAGAAGCATGAAGACGACGGTCACCGCGACCAGTATGGAGACGTGTCGTATGTGCCGCCTTCCCGCGGCCGCCGACTTCGTCGCGATGGGCTGATGGCGCACCGCCGAAAAGGTGGGTATCTGCCTCGTTGTGAACGCCGTCGCCATCGTTCAGTCGGCCTCCGAAACTATACGCCCCGAAAGAACCGGGGCCGCGCGCCTCAATATCCTCAGCTTCGCGCTGCGCGACCGCGGATTCGAGGAGACCTCCTCCTCCGTCGGAATCAGCGCCCGGCGCACCGGGAGCTCGTAGCCCCCCCCGGATGCAAGGCCGCGAAACGCAACCTTCACACGCCTGTCCTCTAAAGAGTGATAGCTGATGACCGCAAGCCTCCCGCCCCCCTTGAGAAGGGCTGGGGCCGCGTTCAAAAATCTGTCCAGCTCCCCCATCTCGTCGTTTACAGCTATCCTCAGAGCCTGAAACGTACGGGTCGCAGGGTGTATCTTCCCGCGCCTCGCCTTCGGGGGAAAAGCCCCGGCCACCGCTCGCGCCAGCTCACCCGTCGTCGTTATTTCGGGACCCGACTTTATCCTGCGGGCGATCCGGCGCGAAAACCTCTCCTCTCCCATCTCCCATATGAGATCTGCAAGCTCATCCACCGAAAGGCGACCTATGAGCTCTGCGGCGGTCTCCCCCTCCGTGGCGTCCATCCTCATATCGAGCGGCCCATCGTACCTGAACGAAAAGCCCCTCGATGCGGAGTCGAACTGGAAACTCGATACGCCGAGATCTGCGAGTATCGCGTCCACGGCTTCGATACCGCTCTCGCGGATCAGCTCACCTATCTCGCCCATCCTCCCGCGGAGGATCCGCACCCTGCATCCGGGTTTTTCCAGCCTGGACATCGACGCGGATATCGCGTCGGGATCCCTGTCTATTCCAATGAGCTCCCCCCCGGGCTCCATCGCCCGGAGGATGGATTCTGCATGGCCGCCCCCTCCGAGGGTCGCATCCACAACAAGCTCCCCCGGCTTCGGTTCCAGCCACCTGATGACCTCAGCCTCCATGACCGGGCGGTGGTAGCCGCCGTCACCATCGTCGGGGCGAGTTGCAGTGACGGTTGCCACTCGCCTCGGGGCTGTCGTTTACGAACGCCAAAAGCGCCTCCTCGACGGAGGAGTATACCTCCTCGTCGAGGCCCAT
>DAONII010000199.1:0-3336 GCA_035405085.1 bacterium
ATCATGTCCATGGTAACCCGGCCCAGCACCGGACAGCGCATGCCGCCGGCGAGGACCGAGGCCTTACCGGATGCCCTCCACGGATAGCCGTCGGCATATCCGACGGGAACTATCGCGATCCGGGTCAACCTGTTCGTTGTGAAGATACCGCCGTATGAGACCGGCGTTCCCTCGGGGATGCTCTTTATGAGAACCGCCCTGCTCTCGAGCCTCATCACCGGACGAAGATCCTCACTGCGCTGCAAAAACCCGTTGGCCTCCCCGTAAAGGGCTAGCCCCGGCCTTGCCCAGCATTCGCCCGCCCCCTGCACCTCAACCGGAGAACCGCGAAGAATCGCTCCGCTGTTCGCGACATGCCACACCGGCACGACACCGAGCGAAGACTCTATCGTCTCCCGGGCCCTCATGAAGAGCCGCATCTGCTTCGCGCTCGTCTCCTCGTCGTCGGCGCAGGCCAGATGAGTCATCACCCCCTCGATCTCAATTGCAGGGTGACGCTTTATCTCATCTAGAAAGGCCGGCAGCGCCTCGGGCCTCACGCCAAGCCTGCTCATCCCCGTATCGACCTTGATGTGCGCCTTTATTTTCTTTCCCGCGCTTCGCGCCTCGGCGCTCAGAGAGGAAAGCACGCCTGAGGAATGGATCACCGGCGTAAGTTCAGCCTCCACCATGGCCCTGGAAGCGGGCGCGCCGGCCCCCAAAAGGCCTCCCATAACGAGCACCGGCAGACCTACGCCAGCGTCGCGCAGTTCCATGCCCTCCTCTACCGTGGCGACACCGAACGCTCGAGCACCGCACCGCTCGAGTTTTTTCGAGACCTCCACAGCGCCATGGCCATAAGCATCCGCCTTTACCATCGCCATGATGCGCGCTCTCCTTGAAAGCCGTTCGGAGATAACTCGATAGTTATGCTCGAGCGCACCAAGGTCTATCGTGGCCCATGCGGGTCTGAGGATGGGAATTTCGGGGCTTCTCTTCACCGGTTTTCTCTAGTCTTTTCAGGCTATTATGAGCTGCGACCTCTAACAGCGCCGGCTTGCTATGTCAAAATATATCTCCGCCCTCATCCCTTGCCTTTCTCGCCTCGCTTGCCATTCTCGCCTCGCTTGCCTTGCGTGCTTTTTCGTTGCATTCCACCGCCCCGGTTTATAGAAGCGCGGCCCATGATATCATGCACTTACATCGGACATGCGACTGCGCTGCTCAAAACGGGCAAGACCACGCTGCTGACCGATCCACACTTCGGAAAAAGGACGCTCTTCTTTCCAAGGCACTCGCCGATGCCCTTCCACCCTTCGGAGCTGCCCGATGTGTCAGCCGTGCTCCTGTCGCACACCCACTACGATCACCTCGATATATCGAGCTACAAGTACGTTTCGTGTTCGGCACCGATAATCGTGCCGGAAGGAGCTGAGAGGGCCATCGGGCAGTATGTGCCGAACCCGATAATAGAACTCGCCCACTACGCCGATCACGAACTGGCCTGCGGCACGCGCGTCACCGCTGTGCCAGTCGTCCACAGGTCTAGCAGGATATCCCATCTGCGCTTCACCAGGTCCAACGGCTACCTCGTTCGAAACCCCGACGCGGGGTGCGTCTTCTTCTGCGCCGATTCGGCGTACGGCGAAATATTCGCAGAGACGGGAAATCTTGGAAAAATAGACCTGGCCCTTCTTCCGATCGGCAGCTACTCCCCGAGATGGCCGATGCGCCGCTGCCACATGACCCCGGCTGAAGCGGTTCGGGCCTTCGAAGACCTCGGTGCTTCTCACATGGTTCCGATACACCACGGCACGTTCAAGCTCTCGCTCGAAAAACCACAGGCCCCCTCCGAGTGGCTTAGAAGGATAGTGGGCGAAAGGCCGGATCTCTCCGCTCGGATCCACCTGCTCGCGCCGGGGGAATCATTCGTTCTGCAACAATAATCTTTAAATAACAGTTGGTTATGGCCAATATTTAAACCCTTAAGTTCAATGATGGCTCGCCTCGCTTCGGCCTTTGGATTTTAAGCCGCCCGCTTCGATGACCGGTGCAAAGGTGAAAGCGAATGCCGGATGAAGACGGCTGGCGGCGCTGCTCCTGCCTAAGCTTCGATGCGGCGGTCACAGGGCGCCCGCTTCCTGCGCGGCGCGTTTGACTCACATCCCCTTTTCTGCAAGGTTCGGAATGATGAAAAACGCCGGATACACAAAACAGGAACGCTCATTCATCGCACTGATGCGCGTCCTGGCTATAGCCTTTCTCGGCACCGCGACCCTCTTCGCCGTGATGCCGAACTATCTGCCGGGTTACCTGACGAGCGTCGGCAACGGGCTCTTCAACTGGGGCGCGCCGCCCTTTCCACAGCTGTCAGACCATTTCTGGGCCGTGCACTCGGCCGTGTACATGCTGCTATTGTCGTACCTGTGCATGGTCGCGCAGCACAACATTGTACGAAACATAGGTTACACCAGGCCCGTCATAATCGCGACCATACTCGCCTCGATAGGCTTTTGCGTCTGCTTTTTTCTCTGCGGCGAGCACTTCGTCTATCTGGTGACGGCCGTCTTGAACGGCGCGGCAGGAATTGTAACCTGGCGGTTCTACCATCGTGCGCAAAAGAGCAGAACATGAACGATCGGAGAAGGGCGGGCCCACGCCGTCTGCAAAGCAGGCGTGGGAACTCGCCTCGAGGGTCCTGTCCGGGCTTCTGCCCCGGGGCGCCAAGACGGCCGCAGCCGAGACGCTCGCCTCCTTCATCAAAAGCGGATCATGCAAAAAAGGCGACGATTTCGGAATGGACCCATCGCTGATGGAGTTCCTCCGACCCTTTTTCGAGTTCCTCTACTACGTCTATTTTCGCGTCGACGCCCGCGGCGTCGAGAACGTGCCGGCGAGAGGTCCGGCGATACTCGTAGCGAACCACTCCGGCGCCCTGCCGTACGACGGGGTAATGATACACCTCGCGGTCTTCAACGAGCATGCGAAGAAACGCAACGTCCGCTTCCTCGTCGAGGACTTCGTCTTCGCTACGCCGCTGCTTTGCAGCTTCGTCGCTAAAGCAGGCGGAGTCAGGGCCTGCCACGAAAACGCGACCCGGCTCATCGACAGGGGTGAGCTCATAGTGGTTTTCCCGGAGGGAACCAAGGGAGTCGGGAAGAACTTCGACGAACGCTACAGGCTCAGGCGCTTCGGGAGAGGCGGTTTCGTGAAGCTGGCCATGAGGACGGGCGCCCCCGTGATACCCGTATCGGTGGTGGGGGCCGAGGAGATCCACCCCATCATCTGGAAATCCGAGGCGCTTGCGAAACCCTTCGGGCTTCCGTTCATACCCTTCACCCCGACATTTCCGTGGCT
>DAONII010000200.1:0-3330 GCA_035405085.1 bacterium
AGACGGCCGAAAGGCTCGGGATATCGGTCCCCGCCGAAATAATCAGGGAAGCAGTGGAGGCGTACCGTTGAAAAGGGCGGGGCGATCACATCTATCAAGACGAATTCTCTCGATGGTGGCCGCCATAATAGCCATCATGACGGTCGTTCTGATCACGTTCCACACGCTTCACATCAGGGAGTTGATGGAGGACGCGCAGGAATCCGAGGGCATCACGCTCACGGAGAGCGTAGCCGGAGGCTCGGAGCTGGGAATTCTGTCCGAGGACCCCAGTTTTCTGGACCCCATCTTCTCTTCCCTGATGAACGATCCCGGCGTGGCCTTCATAGTAGCCTACGACTCCGGCGGCGGGATAATACACGCCAGCTCCAGAGAGCGTGTCGACCTTAAGCTGAACGAAAGGATCGCGTCGAGTATCGGGGAATTGTCTGAACCGATCCAGGGCGACATACTCGAAACGCCATCGGGCGAAATCGGCGACTACTACGCGCCGGTGACCGTGGAGGCCGAAGGCGATTGGAGCGAATCTATCCTTGAGGACCCTTCCGCCCCCGGGGCGAAAGGCTCCAGGCGAACGATAGGGCTGATACGGATAGGCCTCTCCAGGGCCGAGCTCGTCTCCGCGCAGCGAAACGCGATAATCTTCTCCGTGACGGCGGCGGCGATCGTGGCGGCGCTGGGAATTTTCATATCCAGCATCGTGAGCCGCAGGATAACGGACCCGATAGCCAAACTCGAGGGGGCGACGAGGAAGATCTCCGAGGGCAACATGGAGGTGGATTTCGAGGTGGCCTCGAACGACGAGGTCGGCTCCCTCGCCGGCGCCTTCAACTCGATGGTATCTGCGCTGAAGCAGACAACCGTGTCGAAGGACTACGTCGACAGCATAGTGTCGTCGATGAATGATTCCCTCTTCGTCATATCGCCGGACCGCACCATCTCGTCGATAAACAGGGCCGCATCCGATCTTCTGGGCTACGAACCCGGCGAGCTCGAGGGAAGATCCGTCGACGAGTTGTTCGCCTCCGGAAACCCGGTTTCAGCCGATTGCTGGGAGGAGATATCGAGGGGTGAGAGCCTGTCGAACGCGGATGCCCTGATGCACGCGAAGGGCGGCGGCGAACTGCAGGTAAGCGTCTCCGTCGCCCCGATGTTCGACTCGCGCGGCAAAATGCGGGGCGCTGTGTGCGTGGCCAGGGACATAAGCGAGATACAGCGGCTGCTGATACAGCTCCGCGGCCGTTCCGAAGAGCTCGAGCAGCACCGCGTGGTTCTGACCTCGATGCTGGAGGACAACGACCGCGCCAGGGCGACGGCGGAGGCCGAAAGGCAAAAGACCCAGGCGGCCGTCGACTCGATGGGCGAAGGACTGATCATGTTCGGCGCCTCGGGCGAGCTCCTCCTCATAAATCCCGCCGCGAGGCGGATACTGCACCTCGAGGAAGACGACGAGGCTGATTCCGCCCGGATATCTAAAATGCTCGGCGTCGACCTTTCCTCCGCCGCCCCACAGGACGGGGAGGAGGGGGAATCCGGGCTTCTGCAGGACGCCGTGCTCGGCGAAACGGTAAAGCACACTATACGCATCGAGGGCATACCCATAGGCGACCCGGGCATGCGTTCGGGCCTGATGCTCGTGATGCGCGACGTCACTCGGGAGCGCCAGCTCGACGAGGCGAAGCACGAACTTTTGACGAACGTCTCCCACGAGCTGCGCACCCCGCTCGCTGCGATCAGCAACATCCTCTCGAACGCCCTCGTCGGAGTCACCGGCGCCATAGGCGAAAAGCTCAGGGCGCATCTGGAAATAGCCAGGCTAAACACCAAGAGGCTGGCCAACATCATCGACAACCTTCTCGACATCGCCAGCCTCGACGCCGGGAGCGTCACGATAAGAAGGGAGCCCGCTGATTTCATCTCCATCGTCGAAGAGGTGACGAAATCTCTCGACATCGAGATGCAGCAGAAGGCGATAAGGCTGGACAAGGAACTTCCGGCCGAGCCCATAATCGCATACTGCGACCCGGCCGCGATCTCCCAGGTCGTTCGCAACCTGCTGTCGAACGCGATCCGATTTTCGCCTCAGGAGGGCATAGTCGGGCTGTCGATAAAGCACTCCGAGGACAGGATCGAAGTGGCCGTCTCCGATTCCGGAACGGGGATTCCGCTGGATGAGCAGCGCTCGGTCTTCGAACGCTTCCACCAGGTGGGGCGCACCTACGGGCCGGGCGAAAAGGGTCTCGGCCTGGGTTTATCCATCTCCCGCCACCTCGTGGAGCTGCACGGCGGATCGATAGGCCTCAAGAGCGCACCCAACAAGGGCAGCCGCTTCAGCTTCTTCATACCCATCTACTCCGGAGGCAAGCTTTTGGAGACTTATCTTGGCGACAGGATCTCCGAGATGGCAAAGGGTGGCGCGGTGCCTTACCTGTGGTCTCTCACGCCTGCATGCGCCGGGTCCGACGACCGGCCTCCGTCCGAAGAGCTCATGGAGGTAGCGCTGGAGCGCCTGGAGTCCGTGGTCAGGGAGATGCTGCAGGGCACCAGGCACATCGTCTGCCATCCAGGCGAAGGCGAGGACGTGACGGCTGTCGTGATCGAGCGGACTGCTGAGGAGGCGGACAGGCAGGCGGAGAAGATCGAGAAGGCGATCGGCCGGTTCTCATTCACGTACGACGAACGCCGGGTGGTCTGCAGCGTCTCCATCGGCAGGGTGGCCTGCCTGGATCCTTCGCTGCCGGCGGTTCAGTACATGGATCAGGCGCGGAAGTCCGCAAAAAGGCGGGGGGGGGAGGAACGGGCATGAAGGGAAAAAGGATCCTCGTGGTGGACGACGAGGAGGACTTCGTACGCACGGTCCACGAGCGGCTGGAATTCGAGGGCATGGTCCCCTGCGACGCCATGAGCGGGGAGGCTGCGCTCGAATGCATCGCGCGGGAGAAACCCGACCTCGTCGTGCTCGACATCATGATGCCGGGCATCGACGGCCTGAAGCTCTTCCGGCACCTCAGGGAAGACCCGGAAACGTCCAGTATCCCGGTCGTATTCGTATCGGTTCGTTGGGATTACTTCAACGACCCGCAAATCAGCACGGACGGTCGCGTGAAGGTTCTGCGCAAGCCCTTCGAGTTGGACGTCCTAGTAAACACCATAAGGGACGCGCTCTCCTGAAACGCTTCACTCAAACTGCGTAAAACCTAGAAGACGGTGCCCTCTATCAGGGCGACCAGGTTGCCCGGGAAAACCCCGAACACCAAAACCGCCGCGGCCGCAAGAGCTAGCACGGCTACCGTAGCCGGAGGAGCGGCGGACTCGAAGCTGAATGAGCGC
>DAONII010000201.1:0-3325 GCA_035405085.1 bacterium
AGCGCCTGAAGGACTGGGCGAAATCCGATTCCAGGGAACAGGCCGATTCCGCGATTCAGGAGAGCTCGGGCCCGCGCCAGCTCGACGTCTTCGAAGTCCACGGCGGCCCGGACGACGGGGAAGGGCAGAGCGAAGAAACCGAAAGGGTCTCGCATCGCGAAAGCTCGAAGGTGCTGATCAAGATCCGGCGCGATCTCGAGACGCTTCTGGAAATGGTCAGGCAGTAGAACAGGACAGGGGTTCTTTTACACAGCAATTTTGAGCGTGGGATCCGGTCGGGGCGTAGCTCAGCCTGGACTAGAGTGCTTGCTTGGGGTGCAAGAGGTCAGGGGTTCGAATCCCCTCGCCCCGACCCGATTCCATGCGCCGTTCCCCGCGGCTTTAGCCAGCTCCCTTCACAGGGCGCAACGCTCGGGAGAAATCGGCGGCATCGATGATAAACCTCCTCCGCACTATCCGCGACGACTTCGCCATGGTATTCGAGCGCGACCCAGCGGCTCGCTCGAAGCTAGAGATCGTTTTGTGCTACGCCGGTCTGCACGCGCTGATTCTGCACCGCGTCGCGAACGCCATGTGGAGGCACCATCTTAAACTCCCGGGCAGGATCCTTTCGCACTTCGCGCGGTGGATCACCGGCGTCGAGATCCATCCCGGCGCAAAAATCGGAAGGCGCTTCTTCATAGACCACGGCATGGGCGTGGTGGTCGGCGAGACTACCGTCATCGGCGACGACGTGACCCTCTACCAGGGCGTGACCCTAGGCGGCACGAGCTGGAGCAAGGGGAAGCGCCATCCCACGCTGCAGGACAGGGTCGTGGTGGGCGCGGGCGCCATCGTCCTGGGCGACATAACGATCGGCAACGACAGCCGCATAGGCTCTTCCTCCGTCGTAATCCACGACGTCCCGTCCTTTTCAACCGTGGTGGGGATTCCGGGCAAGGTGGTACACAGGCGCGAGCCGATCGTCAGCGAAAAGGGGGAGCACCATTACGATCTACAGCACGCCACGCTTCCGGATCCCTTCGGCGATGCCATAGAAGGCCTTCGCAGGAGCGTAGACGAGCTCTCGAGTCGTCTTGAGGATCTGGAGAAAGCGAAGCGATGAGTTACCCTCTGAATAAAAGGGTGCTCCTTGGAATGAGCGGCGGCATCGATTCATCGGTGGCCGCCGCGCTGCTACTCGATTCCGGGTACGATGTGGTCGGCGCCTCAATCGACATCCTCCCCGGCGGCGTCTGCTCGATCGCCGGCTGGGAGGATGCTCTCGCCGTATGCGAGTCGCTCGGGATACCACACGTTGTGATAGACCGCCGCCTTTCCTTCAAGGAGAAGGTCGTGGCTCCGTTCGCAGAGGAATACGCCTCAGGCCGCACCCCTTCGCCGTGCGTGCTCTGCAACGAGCGGATCAAATTCTGCGCACTCGCCGACGAGGCAAGGAGGTTTCGCTGCGATCTCATCGCGACGGGCCACTACGCCCGCATCTCGTCCGACGCCGGGGTCACCCGACTGTTCAGGGCAAAGGACAGGAGAAAGGACCAGTCGTATTTCCTGTATCGCGTTTCCTCGGATATCCTGGCGATGACGATCTTCCCTCTTGGCGGGATGGAAAAAGACGAGGTTCGCGCCTTCGCCAAAAGAAGAGGGCTGCCTGTCCACGAGAAGCCTGAGAGCCAGGAGGCATGCTTCGTGAAGGACGGCAACTGCGCCTCATTCGTAGAGCTCCATCCGGGGGTCTCCCTGTCAGGGCCCGGAAATTTCGTAGATCCGAGCGGAAGGATCCTCGGACGCCACCGAGGAGTCCATGCCTACACCGTGGGACAGCGGCGCGGTCTGGGTTTCGGAACAGGCTCGCGCCAATACGTGCTCCACATCGATCCGACTCGAAACGAGATCGTTCTGGGCAACGCCACGGAGCTGCTCTCCAGCTCCATTGCGCTAGGCTCTGTCGTGTGGACGGGGCATCGCAGGGAGCTGCCGCTTCAGGCCGTCGTAAAGATCCGCTCGACTCACGAGGGCTCAGAGGCACTGATCAAGAATACAAACGAAGGGCGCCTGAAGGTAGAATTCCGCAATCCTGTTCGCGCCCCGGCGCCGGGCCAGGCCGCGGTGCTCTATTCCGGAGATGAGCTGTTAGGCGGCGGGACGATAGAGCGCTCGAACTTAACGTGACACATAAGCTATGTCGCATAAATACTCATATAAAATAGCTTTTTCCACACTTGGCTGCAAGGCCAATTACGTCGACACCGAGGCGCTCATAGCGCGCTGCCGAAGGGCAGGACTCGAGATCGTGGATTTCGAGGAAGACGCCGACATCCATGTCGTCAACACGTGCACCGTGACCTCGGTTGCGCTCGGACAGTCAAGGCAACTCCTGAGGCGCCCGCGCCGAACCGGCAAGCCGACGATCGTAGTGGCCGCCGGATGTGCCGGCGAGGTGAGCCGCGAATCGCTCGAATCCTGCAATCCGGATGCGATATTCGGAACGAAGGAGCGCGAGAAGCTCTTCTCCTTTATTCTGGAGCGCGCCCGCGTCCCAGGGCCTTCAGGGGAGGATCATGCGCCGCTTCCCCAGTCCAGGGCGAGGGCGTTTCTTAAGATACAGGACGGATGCAACCGCCGCTGTTCGTACTGCATAGTCCCATACGCTAGGGGAGCGGCCATAAGCTTTCCGCCGGACGAGATCGAGAGGCGCTGCGAGGAACTCTCCGCCCATCACAATGAGATAGTCCTGACGGGGATAGACATAGGGCAGTATGCCTGGAAGGAAATCTGCGGTAGCCGCTCGATAAACCTCGCCTCTCTGCTTGAGAGGCTTTTGGAAAACTCAGCCATTTCGCGCATCAGGCTCTCTTCGCTCGATCCCATGTCTGCAAACGACCGCATAGTGTCGCTCATGGAGCGACATGCCAAGTTATGCCGTCACGTTCACCTGTCGATACAGAGCGGGTCCGGTGCGATCCTTCGCTCGATGGGGAGAACGTATAGTCCGAACGATGTCGAGGAGATCGCCCTCGAGCTCGCCTCCCGCGTCCCCGGCATAGCGCTGACCGGCGACATCATAGCGGGCTTTCCGGGGGAGGGCGAGGCTGAGCACCTGGAGAGCATTCGGCTCGTTGAAAAGCTCCCGCTCGCCTCCCTTCACGTATTCCCGTATTCTCTCCGGGAGGGCACACGCGCAGCCGGAATGAGGGGCCAGCTGCAAAGTTGCGAAAAAAAGAAGCGCGCTCGCGAACTGCGACTTCTTGCAGAAAAAAAGAGGCATGCTTTTCTCCACAGCCAAACAGGCCTCCCCCTGAACTGCATCGTAACCTCGCGCGCGGCT
>DAONII010000202.1:0-3304 GCA_035405085.1 bacterium
CGCAGGATTGCATCGGACCGTTTGCTCTCGGTCACATCCTGTACGAGAACGGCAAAAAGGGTTTTTGTTTCGTCGGACCCGCGCACCGCCATCGCCGACACCTTTACATCTATGACGCTTTTGTCCTTGCGGATATAGCGTTTCTCGAGGGTCTGCGCCTTATCTTTAGAGAACAGCAGCTCGTGGGATCCCCTCTCCTTCTCGAGATCCTCGGGCGGGGTAAGGGCCTGCCATGTCGTCGCCAGGAGCTCCTCGCGCCCATAGCCCAGAATTTCGCAAAGCCTGTCGTTGACGGTCAACCACCTTCCGTCCGGCCCGGTGATGGCGGCGCCGGCCAACGGAAGATCGAAGAAGGCGCGAAAGAGCACCTCCCGCTCACTCATGGCCCTCTCCATCTTCAGGCGCTCGGAGAGGTCCATGTCTATGCAGAAGAGGGTCGGGGGTTTGCCCTCGGCGCAGACCGCTGTGTGTATGGAGTAGACGGTGACCGGCGAGTTGTCCTTTCGCCTTAAGGTCACCTCGCCGGCGGGCAAAAACTCGCAGGACTTCTCAATCCTCGCCGCTTCAGCAAGGCCCTTCCGGTAGATGGGCATCAGATCGTCGGGGATGATGAGCGAGCCCAACTCCCTGCCCACCGCCTCGCCGGCCGCGTAGCCGTAGATCCTCTCGCTTGCACGGTTCCAGTAGATGACGATCCCGTCGGGGCCGTAGCCCTGCACGCCCAGCGGCAGGTGCTCCAGAAGGTTCTCTAAGCGCATCTCGCTCTCGGCGAGCGCCGCCTTCGCCTCCTCGAGGTCGGTCATGTCTATCGCCTCGGCCAGCATGCACTGGGCGCCCTCGAACTCGACTTTGTGCGCATAGAAGAGGCAGGTGAAGACCTTTCCATCGGCGCCCAGGACATTCACCCGGCGGCCGCGCACCTGCCCCTCCCTTTTGAGCTCCGCGACGATTTTCTCCCGGTCGCCGGAGTCCGCCCAGATATTCAGATCCGTGACCTTGCTGCCGATCACATCCTCGCGCTTTAGGCCGGTGACATTCAGAAAACTTTCGCTCACGTCTATGACCGCGGCGTCGGCCAGCCTTGTAAGCGTCATGAAGGACGCCGCGCTCCTGAAGAGATCCCTGAATTTATTGTCCACTGAGCCTCCCCCGTTTTCCGCGCCCGGGCGACGCATGCCCTTTCAGCCTCAAGCGACGCTCTTCGAGATGACTTCCAGGAGCTCGTCGGCCTCGAAGGGTTTTCTGATGACCGGCGACGAACCGACCGTCTCCCTCTCCCTCTCGGAAAATGTGCGCCCGTATGCGGTGACGAAGACGACGGGCACATGGCAGCCCCTGGCCTTCAACGCGCTTGCGAACTCGAAGCCGTCCATGCCGGGCATCATTATGTCCAGGAGGATCAGATCGGGCTTGAAGCCCTCGACCGCCTCGAGGCCGGAGAGGCCGTCATAGGCGGCATCGACCTCGAAACCCTCGAACTCCAGGCGGTCCTTCAACACGTCGGCGTAATCGCGCTCGTCATCGACTATGAGTATCCTTCGCCTTTGCGCCATCCCCCCCCCCGGAACTGATAAATCAATAATTTCTATATATTTGGAGGGTGGATGGCAAGGCGTAAATAACCCTCGCAGGTGTGGCTTGTGGCCGAAGCAATCGGAGCCCTTCGCTGCGTTGTCGACTAGATGTGCCGCGCTTTTGCGGACAGCCTCGGCAGGTGTGATTTACGCGCCAAAATTGACAGACGCTCTCTTCGCTACGCTCGACGCCTCAGACGCCGGCGTCTCGATGTGCTCGTGGAACGCTTGATATACGGCTGCTGAATGCGTCCCACTCGGACGCCGCTCAGAGAGCTTCTGTCAATTTTGGCATACAAGCACACCGATGTGCTCGTTTTGGGTTAAGAGCTCGGGCGATCTCCGCACGCGCGGCGTTTTGTCAGATCGGCTCAAAAAACCCCGGCCCGCAGAGGCCCCGCAACACCGATGGCTCGGAAGGACAGAATACTGATTTGACGCGCTTTTGCGGACACGACCTCGCGGCTCCTCTTCAGGCCTGGTTGATGTGCCCAAATTGCCGGATGCACTCTTCGCTACGTTCGCTCGCTCAGGCGCCGCTCGCTCACTGCGCTCGTGCGCCGATTTATTTACGGCTACGGAAAGCGGCGCACTCGGACGCCGCTCAGAGTGCATCCGGAAATTTGGGCTTTGCAAACACACCGATATCTCGTCGTCGGTTAAAGGCAACGGCCCTCGTGTCACAACAATTGGGGTCAGGCCTTTAAGGTGTTACAGTTTGCTCGACAGGTGTGATTTACGCGCCAAAATTGACAGACGCTCTCTTCGCTACGCTCGACGCCTCAGACGCCGGCGTCTCGATGTGCTCGACGCCGGTTAAAGGCAAGGTCAGGCGAGCATCTTGTGGATGAGCGCGATGAGGTCGGCGATCTCGAACGGCTTCCTGATGAATTTGGAGTCGCCTATTATCTTCAACTGGATTTCGCTGGGGTCGCGGCCGTAGGCGGTGACGAAGATTATCTGCATCGCATTGAAGGGAAATGCAGAGTGGAACTGCTTGGCGGTCTCGAATCCGTCGAGCTCGGGCATCATTATGTCGAGGAGGACCACATCGGGGGATTCCTCCTTCGCTACCTTGAGGCCGGCTGCCCCGTCGTAGGCGACGCATACGTCGAAGCCCTCGAATTCGAGGCGCTGCTTGAGGATATCGGCGTAATCGCGCTCGTCGTCGATTATCAGGACCTTCTTCTTTTCGGCCATGTCATCCCCCGCTTCAGGGTGCCTTATACAAGAAATGCAAATGGTGACAAGCCGTAAGAAAAGTAAAATGTGCGGGGGAGCCGCCTCGATGGCAACTCCCCCGCAGAAACAAAAGGGAAAGGGGCTTTTTACGATGCCTGCGCACCCGAGAGCGTCATCTGCTTCTGGCGCATCAGGTCCGCCTCGAAGTCCTCGAGGGCGTACGGATCGTATGCCGAGAGCGCCCTGCGCGCCTCGAAATAAGCGGTGCGGCATTCGTGCATGTATTCGATGAGGTCGTCGCGGCGCTCGCGGTCCCAGACATCCTCGAACTCGATGCGCGCGTATTCGTGGTTTATCGAAGAGGTGGCCATCTTGAGCTGCAGCTCGAGGAGCTGCTTCTGAGCATCCGAATCCGCCGTTCCTCCGGCGATCGGGCGGATGTTGATCATCGGATCGTCCGTGTTCGTGAAATCGGCTTCCCTCGTCTCCATGGCGCCCTCCCTGTCAGTGCTTCTGCCCAATAAGAATGCATAGAGGATGCCAAGCCA
>DAONII010000203.1:0-3277 GCA_035405085.1 bacterium
CTCCTGCGCCGGCTGTAAAAACCGCAGAAGCGCACGCCCTCCGCGGGCACCGATGCCTCGTCGCGCCGCACCACCTGCCGCCGGCGCCGTGCCCGGATGGGTCTTGCGGGACCCTGCCGAGAGCCGGCGGGGCAAAGCGCGTCCGATAAAAATATAATGAGCGCACCCCTCGCGACGAGCGGGCCGTGAAAGCATCAGCAATCGGTGGTGTCACAACGCGACTTCCAAGTCCTTTAGGTGCTGCACAGGGAAGTCGCAGTTGTGACTCGCCGATTGAATGATGAAGGTTCGCGGCCCGCGAGTTTGCGAGAGGGTCGCCGAGCGAAGGCCCGGGGACCGCGGGGCCCATGCGGGCGCGGCGCGCATCGAAGGTTATGACGGCTTTACGATCGATAGGGTGTAGCTCTCGGGGGTGATGTATTTTTTCGCGACCCGCAGGATGTCCTCGGCGGTGACGTCGAGGATCCTCTGCGGGTATCTCTCGATCGCCTGCATGGGTAGCCCGTAGAGTTCGTTGAAGGTGTAGAGGCCGGCTACTGTCGTGGAGCGTTGCAGGTCGAGCTCATATGTGCCGACTAGGTGCTGCTTCGATCTCTCGAGCTCCTCGGAGGAGACTCTCTCGGACGTTATGAGCGAGAGCTCCGCGAGTATTCCGTCGACCGCCTTTCTCTCCTTCGACGGGTCGGTCCCGATGTAGACCGCGAAATAACCGGGCTCGATCCCGTCGTGGTTCACCGAGCTCACCGAGTATGCAAGGCTCATTTTGTCGCGAAGGTTTATGAAGAGCCTGCCGCCCTGGCCCGCGAGGATGTTGTTGAGCACGATCATAGGGTAGCGGTCGGCGCCTGAGAACGTGGTGCTCATGAACCCCATCGCAATATGGGCCTGCTGCTTTCCCCTCCTGATAGTCGCGGTCTCCCTTGGTTTCTTCGGGCGGATATCCGGCGAGATGCGCGGCGGCTTGCTCTTGCCCCCGGGCAGCTCCGAGAGGATCTCCTCCGCCAGGCGCACCACCTCCTGGCGGGAGACGTCGCCCACGACCGCAATAGCGATGTTGCCAGCCCTGAAGATCGCACGGTGGAGCCGCGCCAGGTGCGCGCGGGTAAGCGTCCTCACCGTCGCGGTCCTGCCCAGCGCGCGCAGGCCGTAGGGATGCTTCGGGTAGAGGTTCTTGAGCAGCTCTGCGAACGCGAGCGACGATAGCGCGTCCTCCTGGTCCTTTATCGCGCGAAGCTGAAGGCGGCGCTCTTTGGCGACCTCGTCCTGTTCGAAGGAAGGATGCGCCAATATCTCTCCGAAGAGGCGGAAGCCGTCCTCGAGGTGGTCGCTCAAGAATTCGGAGCGAAGCCCCATCGTGTTTCTTCCTGAGAAGCCGTCCACGTTCCCGGCGAGTTTCTCGATGTCCCTGGCCACTTCGACGGCGTCTCTGGAGACGGTGCCCTTGGTCATCGCCCTAGACATAAGCACGGAGATGCCGTTTGTAACCCGGTTTTCGTAGCGCGTTCCGCCTAGCGAGGCGGCGCAGACCGATACGATCGGCAGCTTGTGGTTTTCTCTGACGATGAGCGTAGCGCCGCATTTGAGCTTTATCCTCTCGGTACCCCCGCCGCTGCCGGCGGTTGCTTTGGGGCGGGAAGGGGCGGGGTGGGAGAGCGCCTTCTCAAGCGCTTTCTTATAGCCGGCCATGGGCGACTTCTCAGGCAAAAGCAGCACCGCGCTGGCGCCCGAGAAGGAGAGATAGCGCTTCGCCACGTCCATCACCGTCTCTGCCCGGACTTCGGAGAGCATCGCGTAGTAGCGCTCCTCGAACTCGTGCGACCCGGCCGTTGCAAGAAAGTGGGCTATCTTCGACGCCTGCCCCCCGACCGTCTCCTTCTCGTAGATCTCGTGCGAGCGTATGTTGAGCTTCGCCCTCGATAGCTCCTCGGAGGTGACGGGCGCCCGGCCGGTCTTCTCGACCGTGCGTTTTATCGCCTCGATAGCCTTCACGACGTCCCGGTC
The DNA here is from genome assembly GCA_035405085.1 of bacterium. GTDB lineage: Bacteria > UBA10199 > UBA10199 > 2-02-FULL-44-16 > JAAZCA01 > DAONII01. The sequence continues at coordinate 2,002 of DAONII010000203.1, forward strand.
CTTGAGCTTGGCGCCGATGGCAAGGACGCCCGGCTCCTTCGGGGTGAACGCGTAAGCGTATATGCTGTGAACGAGCCTCGCGTGCTCCTTCACCTCCTGCTCCAGCCTCGAGGAGTCGGCGCCGCCTAAGATGTGAGAAAGCACGTCGACTGCGGGGACGTCCTCGTGCGTGATCGCCGGAATGTGGAAGCCGAGCGACAGGTACGCGCTCTGGATGTTCATCGTCTTTATGAGGACCCTCGGTTTCTTCTGCGCTGGCTCCTGAGGCAAGCTCTGTGCCGGGACGGGAAGGCCCTCGAAGCCCGCGAAAGCTTTCCGTATGTCGGCGAGCATCCTTTCGCATTCGAAGTCGCCCACCGCTATGAAGACCATGTTGTGAGGCGTGTACCATCGCCTGTAGAATTCCGCCGTCCTCCCGCGGGTGAAGGATCTGACCGTCTCCGGAAAGCCTATTATCGGCCTTCCGTACGTGTGCGTCTTGAAGACCTCCTGGAACAGGTGCTCGTTCACCATCCTGCCGGGGTTGTCCTGCTCGCGCCGGATCTCCTCGAGGATTACCTCCTTCTCGCGCTCGAGCTCCTCGGCGTCGAAGAGCGGGTTCATGATCGCGTCGGCGAGAATGGAGAGGCCGCGGTCGGAGAAGCGCGAGGCCATGTTTATGTAGAACACGGTCTGGTCTATCGAGGTGTAGGCGTTTATCTCGCCGCCGGAGGCCTCCACGTCGCGAGCGATCGCGCCCGCGGGCCTGGTCGGCGTGCCCTTGAAGAGCATGTGTTCGATGACGTGGCAGAGCCCCGCCTCATCGTCGGTCTCGTTTGCGGATCCGACCTTGACCAGGACGTTGAATGAGACGACCCTGGCGGAGCGGTCTTCCTCCAGAAGGACCTGCATGCCGTTTTCGAGCGTATAGGTGCGGATGGACATATTCCTCCAATGCGACAAATTGATTGAAATCACCTGTTATTCTGATACGTTAGGTCAAATTCCTAGCAGCGGGAGACGGGAAAGGAAAGGGAAATGTTGGAGATACTCCTCATAAGGCACGGCCAGACCGACTGGAACGTTAAACAGAAGGTGATGGCTCGCCAGCCGATCCCCTTGAACGAAAGGGGGCGCGAGCAGGCCCATGCGCTGGCCGATTTTCTCTCCGGGGCGAAGCTCTCCGCGGTGATCTCGAGCCCAGTGCTTCGCGCGATGCAGACCGCCGAGGCGATCGCCTCGAGGCAGTCGGGCATCTCCGTCGAGCCGGACGAGGGTCTGTCCGAGATAGATTACG
>DAONII010000204.1:0-1230 GCA_035405085.1 bacterium
CGAGGGCAACCGCGCTCTCGTCGCGGCGGATCGTGCCGGAGTCGATAAGCTTTTTCAACCCCGCGATTGCCGCCGCGGCGGCGGGTTCCGCGAAGACTCCGGTGGTATTGCCCAAAAGCACGATCGCGTCGAGGATCTCCTCGTCGGAGACCGCCGCACATGCACCGCCGCAGGAGGAAAGCGCCCGCATGACCAGGCGCCCGGCGCGCGGTACACCTACCGATATCGAATCGGCTATGGTCCTCGGTTTCCTCTCCGGCTCTATCTCGAGGCTCCCCTTCTCCCACGCACGGTATATCGGGCAGCAGCCCTCCGCCTGCACGGCAGCGAGCTTCGGAACGCGGTCGGCCAGGCCCAGCGCCACGAGATCGGCGAAGCCCTTCTCTATCCCGGCCAGTATCACGCCGTCGCCGGTGGGTACGACAACCCAGTCGGGCGAGGCGCATCCCATCTGTTCCCATATCTCGAGCGCGGCCCCCTTCTTTCCCTCGACAGTGAAAGGGTTGTAGGCGGTGTTCCTGTTGTACCAGCCGAACTCCTCGCACGCCGCGATGGAGAGCTCGAACGCCTCGTCATAGGTCCCCTTCACCGGCACGAGCATGCTCCCGAAAACCGCTATCTGCGCGAGCTTGGCCGCCGGCGCGGATTGCGGAACGAATATTACCGACTTCGCCCCGACCGACGCAGCCTGGCCGGCGAGCGCGGTCGCCGCGTTGCCGGTGGATGCGGTGACAATCGTGTCGCGATCGCCCTCCCTGGCGGCAGCGACCACGAGCGCCGACGCGCGGTCCTTGAATGATGCGGTGGGCTGCGTCGTATCGTCCTTTACCCACACGCCGTCGTGCCCTAGAGCGCGGCGCAGGTTTACGGCCGGGCGAAGGGGGGTGGCCCCCGCCATAAGCGGCGGCACGGACTCCGCCGACTCTATCGGGAATATCTCGATATAGCGCGCGAAGGTCGAACCGTTGCGCAGGCGCAGCGCCTCGCGCGTGAGGAGGCGGGATATCGCACCGCTGTCGTAGACGCAGCGCAGAATCCCGCGCAGCGGCTCCATCGAGGCCGCGCCCGCGGAACACGCCGGGCAGAGATACAAGACCTCGCCGGGGAGGTAGTGTTTTTTGCATTCGGTGCACTCGAAGAGAAATGACATAGAACCTCGAGAGCCGTGACTCGTAAATCGTAACTCGTTACTCGTAATTCCTGATCCAATACCCGGTCATCAAGACCTCG
>DAONII010000204.1:1330-3250 GCA_035405085.1 bacterium
AATCGTAACTCGTTACTCGTAATTCCTGATCCAATACCCGGTCATCAAGACCTCGGCGTTACGATTTACGACTTACGATTCACGAGTTACGGGTCACGGCTCCTTCTCCTCCATCCTTATGCAGTAGGCCGGGCAGACCGCCGAACAGAGCGCGCAGCCAACGCACTTTTCGTCATCCACCACGGGAAAGCGCTCTGCATCCACCGATATCGCTCGGTGGCCTCCGTCGCGGCAGGCTATCATGCACAGGTCGCAGCAAAGGCACCTGTCGCGGTCGACGTCAGGCCTCCATTTGAGGCCTCGCGGGAGCTCTTCATGGGGCACCACCGAATCAAGCGCGGCGCCGACTATCCCGCCCAGCCTCTCTATCCCTCGACTCGCGAGGTGGTCGGCGAGCCCCTCCTTGAGATCCCCGATTATGTCGGCGCCGTAGTGCATAACAGCGGTGCAGAACTCAACGACCGATGCTCCGAGCAAAACGAATTCGAGCGCATCGCGCCATGTGGTAGCCCCGCCGCTGCCTGCTATCGGCATGCCGGCGCCCCGCGACACCTGCGCCACGCAGCGGAGCGAAACCGGCTTCACCGCGGGGCCGGAGAGCCCGGACCAGGTGGACCTGTCGCCCACGTTCGGAACCGGAACCCAGGTCAGTCTTGAATCCGGTCCGCTGATCTCGCTCACGCCCATGAGAGAGGGAAGCGTGTTGCCAACGCATACCGCGTTTGCCCCCGCGCCCTTCACCGCCAGGGCTATCTCGACTATGTCGTTTACCTGCGGCGTGAGCTTTATTATGACCGGCGTATCGCCCGCCCCCTCCTTCACCCAGTCCACCACCTTCGCCGATGCGACCGGATCCTGCGCGAGCATCGCCCCGGGCTTTAAACCCAGAGTACCCTGGGGGCATGAAAAGGAGCACTCTATCATGTCCGCGCCGGCCTCCTTTGCGCGGCAAGCGAGCTTTGTCCAGCTCTCCCGGGAACCGCCCGTGATCGATACTATCGTTCGCTTCTCTGGAAATTCCTTCTTGAGTTCAGCGACCCGCTTCTCGACGACGTCGATATGGTGTTCGCTTATGAGATCTATGTTTCCCATCCCGGCAAGGCGGCTCCCCTCGACGTCGAGCGCGCTCATCATCGGATAGGCTAGATCGACCGGCGTGCCCTCCATCGAGGTCGTCTTGAGAACCGCGCCGGCCCAGCCCATCCGGTAGGCATCTCGGACCATCTCCAGGTCGTCCGTCGGGGGGGCGGCAGCGAGGATAAACGGCGACTCGAATTTCACGCCGCAGAACTCCACCGAGAGATCCGCCTTAGGCTCCGGGTACATCGCTCTGTCGTTCGCCTCTTCCATTAGAGCTTTTCCTTATGCCCTGCGCCTTGTCTTAAATAATCATCTATCCTGATCGCCGCCAGCTTCCCCATCCCGACCGCGCGCGCGGCGGTGCCTCCACCGAACACGAGATCGCCGCCCGCGAACACGCCGGGCTCGGAGGTCATCATCGACTCCTTGTCCACGGCGACGAGCCCGTTGTCGGATGTGCGAAGACCGAAAGTGGATTCGGGGCCCTGGCCGGTGGCCACTATTACCGAATCGCAGGAAACGACGAATTCCGAGCCCCCTACGTCGTACGCCGGCGGCATGCCCGGCATCGGCTTGTGCCACCTGATGCGAACGCAGCGCACCCCCTTGACCCTATCTTCGCCTACCACGGCGCGGGGTATGACGCGGAAGTAGAACTCGACCCCCTCGTTCCATGCCTCATCCACTTCGTTCGGGTACGCGGGCATCTCGCGCTGGGTGCGGCGGTACAGAATGACGCATTCGGCGCCGGACCGGCGCGCGGTACGTGCCGCGTCGAGCGCGGTATCGCCGCCGCCGATCACTATCGCCCTCTTCCCGAAGTCCAACGGCTCCCCGAGC
>DAONII010000205.1:0-3240 GCA_035405085.1 bacterium
CCACAAGCAAAAAGGCGCCCCTTTCGGGACGCCTTTTCGCTTGTGGGTCATGCAGGATTCCCCCCTTCGTTAACGCTGCGCCTCAAAAAACAAGTTCTCAACGGCGCAGCACTCCGGGGGATCCGCATCCCTAACGAAACCGGCTGCACAATACGCAACCGCTTTCGTAAGGGCTGCGTACGAACCTGCGACCCGCTGATTAAGAGTCAGCTGCTCTGTTGAAAGGGGAGGGCATCCACCCTCCCCTCTGCCCCGGCAAAGCCGTGGCATTCACCCCACCGGCTTATCGCGCTTGCGCGCGATCCGTAGAGCAGCTGACTCACGATGCAGCGGGTCGCTTATTTCATCCGGCCCACAAGCAAAAAGGCGCCCCTTTCGGGACGCCTTTTCGCTTGTGGGTCATGCAGGATTCGAACCTGCGACCCGCTGATTAAGAGTCAGCTGCTCTACCAACTGAGCTAATGACCCTCCACAAGGCCCGAAGCGGATGGCTCCGCAAAGGGCGCGGCTTTCTAACGAATCTTCACATGGTTGGCAAGGGATTTTAGGAAAGCGCCCATGTCGGCCTCCTGCCTAATCCCGAAGCGCGTCAGGGCGAAATCGTAGCGAACCGGATCCTCCGGGGCGATTTTCGAAAATGAGGCGGTGATCTCAATCGCGGCCTTCAGGTCCGCGGCCTTGCGCCGCGTGAAGCAAAGCGCCCTGCCTATCTTGAAGAGGTGCGTGTCGAGCGGGACAACTAGCTTCTCCCGGCGCACCCCCTTCCAGCCGCCCGGATCCACCTCGTCCTTTCTCACCATCCACCTGAGGTACATGTTGAGCCTCTTACAGGCGCTGCCCGCCTCCGGGTGAGGCAGAAGGCCCTTCAGGCACCCAGCTTCGGAGAGCTCCGAAACGAACCTGCCCATGGCCGGAAGCACGGTGTCGTCGCTTCTGCCCACGCCAGAGGAGAAGAGTTTCCCGAGCGAGCCGTGGCGCCTGATGGAGGCGCCTGCGCCGGCAAGAAGGCAGGCCATCTCCTCGCCGGATGTGAAGCGGTGCCGAAAGCCGAGGAAGCTCTTCTCAATCTTGCCGCGGCTTGAATTCGCGACGAAACGCGCAGGCGAAGGCCCGATCCTTTCGAGCGCGTCTGCAACGCTAGCAAGTATCTGCTTAACGCGCCCGTACGCAAGCGCGGAAGCAACAAGACCCACGACCTCGCGGTCGGCAGGGTCCTCGAAGAGGTATAAAAACTCCAGGGGGTCGGGGTGAACGAACTCCCGCCGGTTGTACTTCGCGTATATCCCGTCCAGCAGGCGCCTGGTCATGACTCCCCCGCTGTTATCTCGAACTTCTCCTCAAGCCTTACCGGATGGAAGGAGAGCTTGTTCTTTCTCAGGCCCTCGATCCCAAGGTCCTGCTCCAGATTCACGAATTCAAACGGCGAGAACGCTTCGCCGCAGGATTCCTTAAGCAGGAGGGAAAACACGCCAGAGAGGCCGGGCCTTGTATAGCAGAAGTGCACGCACGCCTGCTTTCCTCCCGTCGCGGTGCCGGCGATGAACCCCAGCATATTCCCACCGGAGGTGACTTTGCCGCCGACAGGGCGGAGTTCATCGTAACTCTCGAAGAGGCGTGCAAGCGCCGCGTGCTGGCATGAGACGGCTATGCTCGAGAGTCCTCCTTCCCCCATGCCGGCATCGGCTTTTTTGCGCCCCCATTCGTCGAAGAGCGAGAGGGCGTCCACCGCATCGCTGCGCGAAAGCGGGGAGTATTCAAGGTCTGAAAAGGTTCGCATCAGGCGCTTGATGTGGTTTCGCTTTGCGTCGAAGCGGCGCCCCTTCATCAGCGCCAGATCCTCTGTTCTGTATATGTAATCGAAGTGATCGCGGGTCGAATTCATTCGCGCCTTGTTTCCGTTCAAGCTCTCGGCGAGCTCCGCGGAGGCGCGCGATATTCTGCCCGCATACCCGAGGCACTCCTCAACCGTGCCGGGGATATCGTTCGCGCCAATCGGCTCCAGAAAAAAACGCTCTCCCACCTGCGGGCTCATCAGAACGCAGATGTTGCCGTTTATCGAGGTGAAGGATGGGCAGTCGAAATCCCGCCAGATGAAGAGGTTTACAAACGAGTACTCGCAGGCCGATCGGGGAAAGCGTACGGCAGCCTCCTCGAAGATTCTGCGATCGGAGAGCTCGATCTCCTTGAATTCAGGAAAAGTTGGAAGCATCCGGTTTTCTCGACATGCACAGGCATTCGTGAAGCCCACCGCAGGCCTCGCAGTCGTATATCGTGCGCGGCGGTATCTCGCCGGGCGCATTCGCCGGCGCGAAGCCGAAGAGCTCGAAGAACTTCGGTATGCGCGTGTAAACGTATATCTCCTTCTCGGCCGTTTCGGCGATCCTTGAGAGCATCGCGCGCGCTATGCCCCTGCCCTGAGAGGAGAGCCTCACGCCCACCGCGCTAAGATAGAGCGAACCGCCGCAGTCCTCGAGGTTTGCCACCCCCGCTATCTCGTTATCCTCTATCGCGAGGAGAAAGCGCTCCGGGCGGATGGAGGGGTGAGCAAGCTCGAGCTCGGTCAGAATCCCGGCTATCGCCGGGAAATCCTTTTCCTGTGCGGGTCTAAAGGTGATCACCTGCGCCGGATATCAGGGCGAAAGGCCGAATACAAGGCAAAAAACCGCTTCACTTGAATGTGAGAATTGTGCAAATATACGCGAAACGCACGCCGGAGGACGGGGGGGGGAAAAATGGAGATATACTCGTTTGTAAAGCCGCTCGGGATGGCAACCTATTCGCTCGTATGGATCACCGCGCTGCTCGGCCTGAACCAGTGGAAGCTGCACCTGGTGCGCCTGCGCCCCGCGTGGCACTATGCGTTCGCCGCCCTGGCGCTAGCCTCCGCCACGGCACACGTCATCGCAATCAATCTCTCCTGATTACCGAGGGCGGGCGCACCGATGAATAGCCAGGCTGAATTCACATGCCCCATGCACCCGGATGTCCTGCGCGCAGGCCCCGGCGACTGCCCGAAGTGCGGAATGGCGCTGGAACCTGTTTCCGCCTCCGCGGGTGACGTGGTCGCCCCGGAGCTCGCGGATATGCGCCGGCGCTTCTTTGCGGGCCTCGTCTTCACCATCCCGCTCTTCGCTGTCGCCATGGGCCGACACCTGCCCGGCATGTTTCCCTGGCTTCATGGCTCTCCGCAGCTCTTCGCCTGGATAGAGCTCGCCCTTGCCGCGCCCGTAGTACTCGTCT
>DAONII010000206.1:0-3238 GCA_035405085.1 bacterium
TCGGCCGCTTCGGGCTCAATCTCTATGTGGGCCAGATGGTCGGGCTGGCCATATTCCGGGAGCTGGGCCCGGTTTTGACCTCGCTGATGGTCGCCGCCAGGGTCGGGAGCAGCATCGCTGCGGAGCTTGGTTCGATGGTGGTGACCGAGCAGGTCCTGGCGATCGAGGCTATGGGTGCGAATCCGGTGCAGAAGCTGGTCGTGCCCAGGGTGGTGGCGACGGTCATCGCAACGCCCATCCTCGCCGTTATGGCGAACGTGATCGGGGTCTTCGGCGGCATGATCATAGCCGTCCGAGAGGCCGGCGTGACACCGCGCTTCTACGTGAATCAGATAACATCGACGATCCTTATGGAGGACTTCGTAAGCGGGTTGGTAAAGACCGTCTTCTTCGGCCTGTTCATCGCCATAATCTCCTGCTACCAGGGGCTTATGACCACCGGCGGAACGGAGGGGGTTGGCAAGGCCACAACGCGCGCGGTCGTCTATTCCTCGATGGCTATATTCATATCGGATTTCTTTTTGACGAAGCTGATAATCTACTTTTGATCGTCGCAGGGGCCGGCCCCTGCATCATGAGGTTCGGAGGATGGCGCATTCGATAATCGAATTCAGGAACGTTGCGAAGTCCTTCGGGGAAAACCATGTCCTCGACGGGGCGGATCTCTCCATCGACAAGGGCGAGACGCTGACGATAATGGGAGGTTCGGGCAAGGGCAAGACGGTATTCCTGAAGCTGATGCTGGGCGTCATCGCCCCGGACAGCGGGAAGGTCTTCTTCCAGGGGAAGGATCTGGGGCTGATGAAGGAGAAGGAGCTCTCGAAGATGCGCAGCCGGATAGGCATGCTCTTCCAGGGGGCGGCCCTCTTCGATTCCCTCTCGGTCGGCGAGAACGTGGCCTATCCGCTTCGCCTGCATTTCAAGCATTCCGAGGGGGAGATCTCGCGCATCGTGAACGAAAAGCTGGAGATGGTTGGCCTCCCCGGGGTTGCGGAGATGATGCCCTCCGATCTCTCCGGGGGAATGAAGAAGAGGGTAGGGCTCGCGCGAGCGATAGCCACCGACCCGGACGTCATACTTTACGACGAGCCGACCACGGGGTTGGATCCTGCGAACACGAACCGTATCTGCCGTCTCATCCGAGAGCTTCAGCAGAAGATGGGCGTCACCTCGGTCGTGGTCACCCACGACATGGCCGCGGCGTTTGAGGTAACGGATCGGATCGCCATGATCCACAAACACCGTTTCGGTTTCGTCGGGACAAAGGACGAAGCGAGGGCATCGACTGACCCGGTGGTTCAGAACTTCATAAAGGGCGAAATGGAGACCGGCGACGGCTAGTGAGGACGCCGCGGGAGGGCTGATGGCGACGCAGAAGATAAACGATTTCAGGGTGGGGCTTTTCGTCACCGCGGGGCTCGTGCTCGCCATGACGGTGATATTCATGCTGGGCGGCGAGGATCGGATGTTCGAGCGCCACTACGGCATATATGCGAACTTCGACAGCGTGTCGGGACTGAGGATAGGGGCGCCTGTCCAGGTCGCGGGGCTGCGCGTGGGCTACGTGGACAAGATCAACATGCCTACCACCCTGGAGGAGCGCAGGCTGACCGTGATAATGCGCGTTCAGAGCCGCTTTCAGGCGCTCATACGCGGCGACTCTATTGCCACGATCGAGACGCAGGGTCTTTTGGGCGACAAATACATATACATCTCGATGGGCAGCGAGGAGCAGCCGGTCATAGCGGATGGCGGTATAGTCTCCTCAGAGGAGATGGCTTCGATATTTGCGCTAGCAGACAAGGCCGGGGCGATAATGGACGACATAGGGAAGGCCGCAGAATCCGTGAGCGAGCTTCTCACTTCGGTGAAGGGTCCAAAGGGCGAGGGGGACCTGAAGGCTTCCATAAAATCGCTGAGGAACACGATAGAACAGGTGGAGAAGGGCAAAGGGCTGCTGCACGGGCTGATCTACGACCCGAAGGGCGGGCAGATGATATCGGACCTCGCCGATACCCTGGCCGCGACGCGCGATATTGCGACCGGCGCGGACAAGACGGGAACCGCCGGCCTTATAACGAACCTGCGGTCTGCCTCGGCGGACTTGAAGCAGATACTCGATGGGGTGCGCCGCGGCGAGGGGACGCTCGGCAAGCTAGTGACCGATCCGGCCCTCTACGACGACCTGCGCGCTCTCTTCGGCAGGGCGAACAGGAACAAGCTTTTGCGCGCGGTCGTGCGCACCACGATATCCGAAAACGACAGGCAGGTGGAGGCCGGGCCGCTCGACGCCCAGTGATCTCCTTGAACGGGGCCTCCCGCTCTGTTATCATGGCTTCCTACAACCCAGGAGGGTATATGTCCACGAACGCAAAAGGCACGCACGACCTGATGAACATGATCGCGTCGCTCCACGACGTGAAGGGATATCAGGAGCTCAACTGGGAGGGGAGCCTCTCGGACTATCTCCACATAGTGGAGAAGAACTCGAAGGTAGCGCACACCGCGTTCCAGCGAATATACGACATGATCCTCTCCTACGGCTTCGAGGAGTACACGGAATACAAGAAAAAGATCGTCCACTATCGCTTCTTCGAGGATCCGCTCGACAGCGGCAAGGACGCGCTCTACGGGCTCGATCTCCCGCTCATGAAGCTCGTGAACGTCTTTCAGTCCGCCGCCCGCCGCTACGGAACAGAGAAGCGGATACTGCTTTTGCACGGGCCGGTCGGCGGGGCGAAGTCCACGATCGTCAGGATGCTGAAGAAGGGGCTCGAGTCGTATTCGCGAACCCCCGAGGGTGCGCTCTACACCTACGTGTGGGCGAAGAACGGCATCCAGGACGATGGTTTGATCTTCGGCACCGCCGAGCATATACCATGCCCGATGCATGAGGAGCCGCTGCACCTCGTTCCGCCCGAGCTGAGGGGCAAGCTGCTCTCCGAACTCAACAAGAAGCTGCCGGAGGACCAGCGGATATTCTTCGAGGGCGACCTCTGCCCCAGCTGCCGCTACCTGTACAGGGAGCTCTCGCGCTTCTACAAGGGCGACTGGGCCCAGGCGATGAATCACGTGAAGGTGAGGCGCATCCTGCTCTCCGAGAAGGACCGCGTCGGGATAGGGACCTTCCAGCCGAAGGACGAAAAGAACCAGGACTCCACCGAGCTCACCGGCGACATAAACTACCGCAAGATCGCTGAATACGGCTCCGATTCCGACCCCAGGGCGTTCAACTTCG
>DAONII010000207.1:0-3238 GCA_035405085.1 bacterium
CCTCGTATTTCTGGTGGGCGATTCCCTGCGCGTAATTCTGGGGATCCGTTCTCATAGTTCGTCAGGCGCAGGGTCAAGGGGTAAGGCTTAGGGAACAGCGCGATTTTCCTCAAGCCCTATGCCTTAAGCCCTGCGCCTCCTCGGTGGTCATTTTTTCAGCCCTATCCACACCGCCTCTTCCTGCTCCTCGTGCTCCCTCGTGTAGCGGTACGCCTCGGTTATCGACTCCGGCGTGATGTCGCGGCCGCCGAGCCCTATGTGGAACCCGAAGATTTTCGGCGCCGAAGGCAAGCCGCAGAGCGCCGCGCGCACCTCCTGCGCCCATATCCCGCCCGCGCCGTGGCTGATGTTTCGGTCGAGAACGGCGAGTTTGGCGACCTTCGATCCGCCGTTCACCTTCAGGAGCGCTTCGCGTATCTCCGCGACGGGGAAGGGGCGGAACATGCGTATTTTGAGCAAACCCACCTTTTCACCCTTTGCCCTGAGCTCCCTCACCGCCACGCGCGCGGTGGAGGTCATCGATCCGGTGGTGAGAAGCAGCGTGTCCGCGCCCTCCGCGTCTATGAGTTCGAGAACCGGGTGCTCGCGCTTGAAGCGCTTCGCCCAGTCGCGTGAAACGTCCACGTAGGCCTTCTTAACCTTCTGGTGCGCCTCCTCCATTATGGAGCGGAACTCCATGTAGCAGTCCGGCGCCGTGAGCGGGTTGAAGGTGTGCGGCTCCTTCGGGTCGATCGTCAACTCCGCCTTGAAGGGCGGCAGGAAGCGGTCGACCTCCTTCTGGTCCGGTATCTCGACGGGCTCGTATGTGTGGGAGAGGATGAACGCGTCGTAGACGACCATCACGGGGAGCTTCGTGGTTTCGGCGAGCTTGAACGACATGAGTACGGTGTCGAGGACCTCCTGGTTCGTCTCGCAGTAGAGCTGTATCCAGCCGGTGTCGCGCTGCGCGAGCGAGTCGGTCTGGTCGCTCCAGATGTTCCAGCCCGGGGCCATCGCGCGGTTCACGTTGCACAGGACGATGGGCAGCCTGCCGTAGGCGGCCCAGAAGAGCAGTTCGTGCATCAGGGCCAGCCCCTGCGAGGAGGTGGCGGTGAAGGCGCGTGCGCCGGCCTGCGACGCGCCGATGCAGCAGGCCATCGCGGAGTGCTCAGACTCCACTTTGATGAACTTCGCAGGCAGGTCCCCGCGCGCGCACATTTCGGAGAGCTCCTCCACCACCTGCGTCTGCGGCGTTATCGGGTAGGCTGCGATGACCTGTGTGCGCGCGAGCTTCACTCCCCATGACGTTGCGTGGTTTCCCATCAAAACTTCGGTCGTAGGCATATCGTCTCCCGGCTTTGCGCTTCGCTACGGGTGAAGGATCATCAGATCTCGGTCGGCTCCTCTATCATCTCCATCGCGGCGCGTGGGCACTCCTTCAGGCACACACCGCAGCCCTTGCAGAAGTAATAGTCTATTTCGAAGCCGCACTCCTTCTTCGATATCGCGGCGTCGGGGCAGTAGACGTAGCAGTTGTCGCACTCGGTGCAGCGGCCGCAGTGGAAGCAGCGGGCGAGCTCCGCCTTCCGCGTTTCCTCCGACGGCGCCTGGTGTATCTCGGCGAAGCCGCCGTTTGAGAGACGCTCCTCCGCCGAAAGCATCGGGTAGGCGGCCGGCTCCGAGCGCTGGAAGTAATTGGGGTTTAAGTCGGAGAAGGTGACGACCTTGTTGAGCCTCTCGAGCTCGGAGGTCGTGGCCGCCTTCGGCGGCTGGCCGGTGCGTATCTGAAGGTAGCGCGACATCAGAACGGAATCGGTGTCGGCGACGCGGATCCGGTCGAAGACGGAATCGAACTGCTCGCCGCGCAAAACGCAGTCGATGGCGATAGCGCTCCTCTTGCCGGCCGCCAGCGCGTTCACCACTGTGCGCGGCTGAGCTATGAAATCGCCGCCGGCGAAGACCGTGTTCCATTCGGTGCGGCCGCCCGGCCTCGTCTTTATAGCTCCGCGCTCTATGGGGAGCGCCGATGGGACGATGGCGGTCTCTATCTCCTCGCCTATCGCGGTGAGTATCGTGTCGGCAGCGATCACCGTCTCTGAGCCCTCTATCGGAACCGGCTGGCGGCGGCCGGATTCGTCCGGGTCGCCCAGCTTCATCTTGAGGCACTCGAGGCCGGTCGCCTTGCCGCCCGCGGTGACCACGCGCTTCGGCGAGAGGAGGATCTCGATCTTCACCCCCTCCTCCTCGGCCTGACGGACCTCCTCCTCGAAGGCGGGCATCTCGGCGCGCGAGCGTCGGTACGCGAGCGCTACCTCGGCGCCAAGCCTTCGCGCGGTGCGTGCGGCGTCTATCGCGGTGTTGCCGCCGCCGACCACGAGGACCTTCTTTCCGAGCGCGGGCGCCTTTCCCTCGACGACCTTGCGCAGGAACTCGAGCCCGGCCATAACGCCCGGGGCCTTCTCGTCGGGGACTCCCATCGCCTTGGACTTGTACGCGCCTATCGCCATGAATACCGCGGCGTAGTCCTGTCGCATCGTCTGCATGTCGGCCGCGCTCTTGACCGGCTTGCCGAGGTTGAACTTAATGCCCATCCCCTCGAGCCTCTTTATCTCGCGGTCGAGAGCGTCGTTGGGCAGCCTGTATTCCGGGATTCCGTAGCGCAGCATCCCGCCGGCCTCGGGCATCCTCTCGAAGATCTCGATTGCGTGGCCGAGCCTCGAAAGGTGGTAGGCGCATGCGAGCCCAGCCGGCCCCGCGCCGATCACGGCGACCTTCTTGCCCGACGCCGGGAAGAACGCCTTCGCCGGCGGGAGCTCCTTTCCCATCGCGTCGGCGAGGGTTCGCTCGCACATCTGGATGTTCACCGAGCCGCCCAGCTCGCGCCTGTTGCACCCCTCCATGCACGGGTGGAAGCAGACGCGCCCCATTATTCCGGGAAACGGGTTCTCGAGCGTCGCGGCCTCCCATGCCTCGGCGAGCTTACCTGCCTCGAAGAGGCGGATCCACGCCTCTATGTCGTTCGAAGTAGGACAGGCGTACTGACAGGCGGGCACGCGCTCGACGTAGCGCGGGCGCAGGTAGCGCCAGGTTCCCGTTTCGTTCCACTCCGTGGTTCCGAGCGCAAGCGTGCAGTAGGGCATCTCGGACTTCTTCGCGAAGGTTATCGGCGAGGGGTGCTTGCTCTCCTGTTTCATGCGCTCTCTCCCTCCTGGACGGGTTCGCCCTCGGGTGGGGCGTCCTCGAAGACCGGGAACCTCAC
>DAONII010000208.1:0-3222 GCA_035405085.1 bacterium
AAGAAGCTCGGCTTTCCCTTCCTGTCTATGTCGCAGACGGAGATCCTGTCGGCGGAGAGGCGCGCGACCATATCCACGTTTATCGCGGCCTTCGTCTTCGAAATCGGGCGAAGCGGATGCCTTCGGTAGTAGTCGGCTCCCAGGAGCCCCTTCTCCTCCGCGGCGGTCCAGATGAAAATCACGGAGCGCTTCGGCCCCATCCCCCGTTTTGCCATCTCCTTGAGCGCCGGCAGAATGCCCATGAGCACCGCTGAGCCGGAGGCGTTGTCATCCGCACCGTTGTATATGCGGTCCTCTCCCCTGCTCCGCGTCCCTATGTGGTCGTAGTGGGCCGAGACTATTATGTACTCATCCTTCAGCTTCGAATCGCTCCCCTCGAGCATTCCTACCACGTTGTTCGCCTTTCCCCACTTGAAGAAACTCACCTTCGCAGCAGGGGTCCGGCTCTTTCTCACCTCGAGTTCATCCTCGTGCACCGCGTATTCGAAGAGTTTCGTGCCGTACGAGTCCGGCGCTCTTCCTTTGCCGCCGGCCGCCGACGAAGATTTGTGAGCGCCGTGCGGCGAAAATCCATATATCGAGAAACTCTGATAGAAGGAGCTGTCCGGCCCTGCGCCGCGAAGCCCGTACATCTCGGCCACGCCTCTTATATAGTCAGCGGCGAGGTCGAGGCCCCGCGAGGGGCTGTCGCGACCCTCGTAGCGGTCGTCGGATATCTCCCTTATGTGCGCCAGGACATCCTCGGACTTGACGAGGGAAGACGGGAAGCTTGAAGCATTCCTGCCTGAATGGAGCCAAAATATATCGGAAAGAAAAAAGGACGAGGGCGACGGCCATGTACTTTCAGAGGTGGAATTCCGCTCGAACGCAAGAGGAACATCCGCGCGGTCGGAGCCCGAATCGGCATCCTGCATGCAAAAACCATACTGCGGAGAAAGGCACCTGCCGGCAACCTGTGTAGCGTCCATATCGAGACCTCCGCAAAAAGAAAGGGGAGCGGCTTCAACTCGCCTCTCCCCCAACCCGCATGCAATATAGCTCAGCGGACAACCAGAGTCCACATGAAAAACCCAACCCCTGCCCCCTCACATTCCACAATTTGCCTCTAGCTGCAGCCGAGGCGCTTGAGTATATCGGGCACTGGCGCAAAAAACTCCACCCCCGCCTCAAAGGGCCACGAACCGGAGGCACCTCGTTTGCATATCCACCGCACCACGGCGTCCGTTGCCGGGGCGGCGCTCCCGGTGAAGGCTATCGATAGGTGCACCCCGACCGTCAGCTCGTGGGCAACCATGAGCTTTAGCCCCAGGCTCGACGCGTCGATCGCCTGCGCCGGAAACCAGTTGCCGTCGGGCGGCACGCACAGGGCTATCTGCACGTCGACGATCGCTCGCGGGGCCCGGCGGCGAGGCTCACCCCTGCCGGTTTTTTTCTCGCTCTCGAGGCTCTCGTCATAGGATGCGCGGCGGAGCGGGTCGGAGAGCGTCTCGTAGGCGGCGTTTATCGTCCTGGCCAGCTCCTCGTCGCCGCCCAAGTCCGGGTGGACGCGAAGGGCCTTCATCCAGGCGCGGTAGACGGCTGAGATTATCTCCTGCGGCGCCTTGGCCGTTATTCCCAGGATGTCGTAGTAGGTCCTGTTCCCCTTCATCTGCCTATATCCTCATCGCGTCGAAGTCGCTTCGCTCGGAAGGTTTCGCGCGCATCCTCTTCGTTTCCGACGGCAGCCTGACCTCGAGATCTATTTCCTCGCCGCGGTTGTCGGCGAAGCTCGCGCAGAGTTGCGCGACGGCATCCACATCTGCGGGATCGAACGGAGCGGTCAGCAAAACGACCGGGCCAGGGGTGATGTCGGAGACGACGAGGCAGTCCCCCTCCCGCGCCGCCTCCTCTATGCGCCTGTTGTCCTTCTCATCGCGCCCGACTATCGCCTTCGCGCCGGAGGCGAGCCTGAAGTGACGGCCCATCCTGAGAAGACGAATGTCCTCCGGAGTAGCGGAGGGGTCGTGTTTCAGCAGGTCCCTCAGGCGAGCGGAGAACGCGGGATCGGTCAAAAGACACCCGCCCGCGGGCTGCAGATAACTCGTGATACCGTACTTCGTAGCGAGCGCCATCTGCGGCTTTCGCGAACGCCCCTCTATAGCGAGGAGTTTTTCGCGGTCGACCTTACCTTCGCGCTCCGGCTTCGTGGGTTCGAGGAGTTTTGCCGAGAGCGGGCGCAGGAGGTACCCGGCGTAGCCGGAGTCGCGCGCGACGGTCGAAAGCGACTGGATGTTCTGCGACATCGGGCGCTCGCCCAGCACCTCGCCGGTGGCGATGAAATCGAAGCCGTCCCTCTCCATGAACTCCCCGGCCTTTTTCACCATGAGCGAATGGCAGTCGATGCACGGGTTCATCCCCTTTCCGTAGCCGTGCGGGGGATTCTTCACGAGCGAGACCATCTCTTTTGTGATGTCACAGACGACGAGTTCGATCCCCAGCTGGTCCGCTCCCCTTCGCGCGTTCTCAGCGCCGAAGAACGGGCTCGTGAAGGTGAGCCCCGTGACCTCTATCCCCTGTTCCTGCAGGACCTTTACGGCCAGGAGCGAATCGAGCCCCCCGGAGAGGAGGGAGAGGGCTCGAACTTTGCAGATATCGGGCATGTCCCCACGATGGCACTTGGTGAGGGCATTTTCAAGAGGTCAAATTTTCCATCCATCCCGAGCCTCACGCAGCCGGCGGCACGGGTTTATCTCTTCTTCCTTCGGGTCTTCTTTGCGGGCTTCTTCGCCGAAGGCTTAGCCAGGAGCGTGAGTTCCGTGCGGATGTCCTTCGCGGAAAGGCCGGTGATTCTGGAAAGCGCGCTGAGGAGCGATGATTTCCTTTTCGCCTTTTCTCTCGACGCCTTCGTCCTCATCCTCTTCTTCGTCTTCTTCTTTGCAACCATCGTTTACCTCCCCCTCGGTTATCAGAGGAAATTAAACGCCGCGCTTCAAGTTGTCAACGCGCGAGTCTTAATCATTGATCGGGAGGATGTTGCAATACGGCGAAAGCGATGTATGCTGACGAGGTAACTCGGCCATTCACAACGTCGAGGAGTCCGCATGTCAGAACTGGAGAGGGTCTTCATCGGTATCATGGATCTCGTATCCGCCAAGCGCCTTCGTGACAAGCTCGCCGAGCGCGGAATCGAGATCGAACTCGGGCACAACAAGCAGACCTGCACCAGCGGCTGCCGGGTGACGG
>DAONII010000209.1:0-3220 GCA_035405085.1 bacterium
GGTACACCCATCCCGCGTCGGACTTCGTTCCGAAGGGATACGCCTGCCCGTCTTGCGGCGAGAAAAAGCGCTTCGGCAAGGAGCCGGACATACTGGATGTCTGGTTCGATTCAGGCGTCTCCTACGCGGCGGTCCTTGAAAACGGGGAGGGGATAAAGGAGCAGGCCGATCTCTACCTCGAGGGCAGCGACCAGCACCGCGGCTGGTTTCATACCGCGCTCCTCACTTCAATAAGCACGCGCGGGCGCGCCCCCTACAAGCGGGTGCTCACGCACGGGTTCGTGGTCGACGGCGCTGGGAAGAAGTATTCCAAGTCCGCGCGAAATTACGTTCCGCCTGAGCAGCTCATAAACAAGCACGGCGCTGAAGTTCTGCGCCTGTGGGTCGCAGCCGAGGACTACCGCGACGACATCCGTTTCTCCGAGGAGATACTCACCCGGTGCGTCGAGGCGTACCGCAAGCTCAGGAACACCGCCCGCTACATCCTGGGCAATCTCTACGACTTCGATCCGAACCGCGACGCGCTTCCCGATGACGAAATGCTGGAGATAGACCGGTGGGCTCTGTCGGAGTGTGGCAGGATGGTAGAGCGGTCGATCAAGGCGTACGAGAACTTCGAGTTTCACGCCATATCGCAGGCCCTGAACCGATTTTGTTCCGTGGAGATGTCCGCCTTCTACCTGGACATCCTGAAGGACAGGCTCTATGCGGAGAAGCCATCCGGCCGCGACCGCCGTTCGGCTCAGACCGCCCTCTGGAGGATACTCGACTCGATGGTCAGGCTGATGGCGCCGGTCTTTTCGTTTACCGCCGAGGAGATATGGGCCGCGATGCCGAAACTCGCCGAATCTCCCGATTCCATATTCCTCGCCGATATGCCTTCCGCCTTTGCCGCCGAGGAGGATCTCCTCGGTCGTTGGCGCAGGCTCATGTCCGTTCGCTCCGTGGTGACCAAGGCGCTGGAGGCCGCCCGTGCTAAAAAATTCATAGGAAACTCTCTGGCCGCCGGCGTCTCAATAGAGTGCGACGACGATACGCGGGCGTTTCTCGAGAGCTTCGGGCCTTCGCTTCCCGACCTCTTCATCGTTTCCGGCGTATCGTTCGGCAAGGCGGAGGGGGAGTACGTGGAGAAAAGCGAGGAGGCCGGGGGGATCGCCGTCGGGGTGGCGGCCGCCGAGGGTGCGAAATGCGCGCGCTGCTGGAAATATTCGAAGAGCGTGGGCTCGTTTGAATCCCATCCCGCCGTCTGCGCCCGTTGCGCAGCCGCCCTCTCTTGACAGGGAATCCGATGAAATTCAATAACAAGGTGCTACTTACAATCGTGCCGTCGGTCTTCGTGCTCGATCAGTTGACGAAGCTTGCTATCCTCAAGTTGGTTGAGTTGGGCGACAGAATACCGGTGATCCCCGGTTTCTTCGACATCGTGCACTTCCGCAACACCGGTGCGGCATTCGGGATGTTCTCCGACGCGCATCATTCGTTCAGGGTCCCGTTCTTCTATGCGGTGGCCGTCGTGGCCATCGTGGCAATAGCGTTTTTCTACCGCTCACTTCCAGAGAGGGAGAAGCTGATGCCGGTCGCATTTTCGCTCGTGCTGGCCGGAATAGCGGGCAACGTCCTCGACAGGATCTTTCTGGGCTCGGTGGTCGATTTCCTTTCGTTTCATCTTGGGGACGCCGCTCTGGATTTCACCTTGTTCGGGGCGAGAAAGCACATACCGCTTGAGTGGCCTGCCTTCAACGTCGCCGACAGCGCGATAACCGTCGCGATGGGGCTGCTCATCTGGTCCATAGTGCGCGAAGGCCGCAGGAAGGGGGGGGCATGAGGCCGTACCTGATCCAGTTCGGTGATGTTGGCGTACCCTCGTTCTTCTTTATGATAATGGTGGCCGGGCTCGCGGCAACCTTCTTTGCGGCGCACGTTGCCAAAAAGGAGAACGCCGATCCGGTGGCTA
The DNA here is from genome assembly GCA_035405085.1 of bacterium. Lineage (GTDB taxonomy): Bacteria > UBA10199 > UBA10199 > 2-02-FULL-44-16 > JAAZCA01 > DAONII01. The sequence continues at coordinate 1,955 of DAONII010000209.1, forward strand.
TGCTCGATTTCGGAATCATAGCGATAATTGCCTCCGTGATCGGTTCGCGCATATTCCATGTAGTCGTGGAGAACCCATCCTACTACTGGGAAAGCCCCGTACGCGTGTTCTATTTCTGGCAGGGAGGTTTCGTATCGATAGGCGCCTTTCTCGCCTCCGCGCTGGGATGGGCCATCTACATGCGCGCGAGGCACCTCCCGCCGTGGAGATACATGGACATAGCGGTAACCTGCGTGCCGGTGATAATCTTCTTCGTTCGAACCGGCTGCCTGCTCGTCGGCTGCTGCTACGGAAAGCCGACCGATTTCTTCATTCACCTGACATTCAACAACCCCGCGTCGACCGCAGGGCACTTTCATCTGGGCGAGCCGCTTCACGCGACGCAGCTCTATTTCATGCTGAACGCCGTGGTCATGTGGGTGGTCATCCTTTTGACGTACAGGTACCGCACCTTCTACGGGCAGGTCCTCGCCGTCTTCATGATCTACTACGGAGTGACCCGGTTCCTCATAGAGTTCCTGCGCGGCGACGAGGACAGGGGGATGTGGCTGGGCGGTTCCCTCTCGACGGGCCAGATAACGATGATTCTGACTTTTATCGGAGGTGTGGCTCTGTGGCTGGCCCTCAGGAAGCGGAACAGGATAGGGGTAGGCAAATGACCGGGGCGCCGAGGGGAGGGCGCAGGTCGCTGCTGATAGAACTGGCGGTCGTCACCGCGGCCGTGCTCGTCGCGTGCAGGCTCCTGATGACCGTGCGCGGCATTGTCTCCGGCCCGTGGTTTCTGACCGACTTCCTCACCACGTCCATCTACATAGTGCTGCTCTACGTACCGATAGAGGTGATGCTGCGCAGGGGTCGGCCGATGGACTTTCTCGACCGGGGGGCGGCGCAGGTCGCGCGCTCGGTCGCCGCCTTTGCCGTCGCGGCGATCGTGATCTTCCCGCCGTTCGTCGTGGCCGCCCACCTCTGGCAGGGAATGTTCGGAATGCGCTTCGCCGGCGTGGCTGAGCTTCCGGCGCTTCCGTTCGTGGCATGGACGGTTTTGATCGTCGCTCCGGTGGAGGAGTTCTTCTTCAGGGGCTATTTCCAGTCCGCGATGAACAGGATCTGCAGGAGGCGCTGGCGGTTTCTCGGGGCCCGCTTCGGATGGGGCCTCGTGATAACCGCCCTGGTGTTTGCCTTCGCGCATTCGGTCATATTCTTCCGCTGGTGGCACTTCTCGATATTCTTCCCGGCCCTCGTCTTCGGCTATCTGCGCGAGCGCAC
>DAONII010000210.1:0-3219 GCA_035405085.1 bacterium
GGCGCATCGCACCCCCTGTAGACTATGATCGCCTCCTTCGTACCCCTCTCCGATGCGAAGAGGTTGGAGCCCTCGCCGATGACCCGGAAGTGGAGCCCCATCGATCTTGCCTGTCCTGCAAAGAAGACGACTGCGTCCGGGCTCGTGGCTTCGAAGAGCGCGGCGGGCGGCCCGCCGATCCGCAGTGTAGTAAAGTGAGATAGTTTTTTATCTTTAAATATCATTACTTTAAATTATAAACATCATGTATTAGTTTATATTTACTTTAACTTGAACCATCACTCGGCAAAGGTCTAAATCGAGGCGCGGGGAATTTACACGATCCGCGCGCAGGGCGGGAATGACACACGCCCGTGCCGCCTGTCAACGCAAACTATAAAATCGACTTTTCACACATGTAAAAAAACTTTATAGATTCACCGAGATGTTAAAGGGGATCCACAGACGCTTTTCAGCGAAGCTCATACTGCTCATCAGCCTCGTCTTTCTCATACCCGTGGTGACCGCGCTGGTCACCGTGAAGGTAACCTCCACCCATAGCCTCAAGCGCTTCGACGAGGTCATATCGAGCCCGGCGGCTGACGGCAGGGGGCTCATAAAGGAGATATTCCCGCACAGCGCCCCCGGGGAGATATCCGACGCCGAGCGGGTGCTCAAGTTCCTGCGCGACTACGAGCACCGGCGCACCTTCGGCCTGTTCATGAGCCTCATCGTTATAAGCGTAGCCCTCGCCGGAGTCGTTTTGCTCCTCTCCATGCTTATAATGAAGCGGGGGATGCTCTCTCTGCACGAGCTCTCGCTCGCGGCAGGGCGGATAGGCGAGGGGGATTTTCAGGTGGATCTGAAGCCGCGGTCGCGCGACGAGTTCGCCGATCTCGTAAACGCCTTCGGCACGATGGCGAAGAGGCTGAACGAAACGACGGTCTCCCGCGATTTCTACAACCACGCTATAGAGTCGATGCCCGCGGCGGTCTTCACCCTCGACAACGGCGGGGTGGTCACCACGTGGAACCGTCAGGCGGAGGCGCTGACCGGGCTCTCCCCGCGCGAGACGATAGGCAGGGGGATAGAGGATTTCGAGGCGCTCGTCGGCCGGCCGCCGGGCGAGGGCGAGATACCGTTTTTCAACCGAGAGGCGGTCATAAGGACGACCGACGGGCGCCAGAGGATAGTCTCCAAGGGTGTGGATTATCTCTACAGCCGCGAAGGGGCGAGGGCCGGAACTATCGAGACCTTCGTGGACGTGAGCGAGCAGAAGGCGCTGGAGCGCGAGCTCGTCGTGGCGAAGGAGCGGGCCGAGGAGGCCAGCCGCCTTCGAAGCGAGTTTTTGGCGAATATGAGCCACGAGATCCGCACGCCGCTGAACGGAATCCTGGGGCTCGCCGAGATGCTCGCCGAGGAGGAGAAGAACGACGACCGCCGCGAGAACCTGAGGACGATACGCCGCTGCGGTCAGAGCCTTCTGCAGATGATAAACGAGATACTCGAGCTCTCGAAGCTGGAGGCGGGCAGGATGATTCTGTATCCGGCCGTGGTGGTCACATCCGACATCGTCTCCGAGGCCCTCTCCACCGTAGAGGTGGCGTGCGCTAAGAAGAACCTCTCTATCGCGAAGCGTATCGAGGAGGGTGTTCCGCAGGCGATAGAGGTCGACGGCAGAAAGCTCGTGCAGATCCTGGTCAACCTCTTGGGCAACGCGGTGAAGTTCACGGAGGCCGGCTCCGTTAGCCTTAAGGTCGCGCCGTGGCGCGGCGACAGGCGCGGCGACCTCCTCTTCGAGGTTGCCGACACCGGCATCGGGATCCCGAAGGACCGCAGCAACCAGATCTTCGAGAGCTTCGTGCAGGGGGAGGCCCACCACGCGAGGCAGAGCGAGGGCACGGGGCTCGGCCTCGCGATAGCGAGCAAGCTCGTCTCGCTCATGGGCGGGGAGATCTGGCTCGATTCCGAAGAGGGCAGGGGCAGCACGTTTTCCTTCACGATAGCGCTGGGGCCGACCGTCGACGAGGACCGCCGCTAGGCGGGCCGGACAGGGGGGCGGCGCGAAACCCGTATGATCCATCAATCGTTTTCGTTCATCGACTGGGTTGTTCTGGTCTCCTACTTCGCGATCATATTTCTCGTCGGCGTAATATACCGCTCGGGGAAGGAGGGTGTGCTCGACTATTTCTTCGCGCGCTCCCGAATGCCGTGGTGGGCGGTGGGCCTCTCGCTCATAGCGACGTCGGTCTCCGCGTCCACTTTTCTGGGAAACCCCGCGGAGGCCTACGAGTTCGACCTTCGCCTTTTGCAGCTAAACTTAGGCGTCCCGTTTTCGATACTCGTGGTCTGCCTCGTCTTCATACCGTTTTTCAGGAAAAGCGGCGCGACCTCCGCCTACGAGGTCCTCGAGAAGCGCTTCGACCTGAAGACGCGGACGCTGGCCTCCGCGTTCTACGTGGTGCACGTCCTTTTGCGCACCGGCATACTTATCTACGGGCCTTCGATACTCGTCGCCCAGGTGACCGGCATGAAAATCGGCACGGTCATCGTGGGGGTTGGAATAGTCACGATCGCGTACACGGTCGTGGGCGGCATACGCGGCATCATATGGACCGACGCGATACAGTTCGTGATACTCACCGGCGGGGCTTTGCTCATCTGCCTCTTCATAGACCTCGATGTCCCCGGCGGGCTTCCCGCGGTCTTCGAGATGGCCGGCGAGGCGGGGAAGCTGCGCGTCTTCGACAGCTCGTGGGACCTGGCGAACCCCAGGAACATCTGGGCGGCCGGTTTCGCCTACATCGCGCTCGACCTCGCCATACGCGCCGCGGACCAGCAGTTCGTACAGCGATACCTCACGTGCGCCGACGTGCGCCGCGCGCAGTATGCGGCGATACTCTCCGCGGTCCTGGGTGTGGGCGCGGCTCTGCTCTTCTTCGCGCTTGGCATATCGCTCTGGGGCTTCTACCAGGCTTACCCCGAGGAGCTCGTCGGCGTGACGACGGTCAACGGGGTGTTGCCGCAGTTCATAGCGACGAAGCTGCCGTGGGGGGTCTCCGGACTCATAGTGGCGGCGGTTTTCGCGGCGGCGATGAGCTCCATCTCCTCCGCGATAAACGCGCTGGGCGAGACGGCCACGATCGACTTCTACAAGCGCTTCGGAGGGAAGTCGGGCGGGGCGCTTTTGTTTGCGCGGCTGATCTCGGTTTTGTGGGGGGCTTCGGCGATAGCGATAGC
>DAONII010000211.1:0-3212 GCA_035405085.1 bacterium
ATCCAAACGCTCAATGGTCCTGCACGGACTTCGCTCTGCAGAATTTTCTACTAGTCTTCACGAACTGTCAGAAGAGCATCACCGTGGAATCGACGACATATGACGAGGTGATGTCGGGCAACGTTAGCGCGGCCATAACTTCAGCGAATATCTCAGGCAACGGCCAAACTTTCACCTCCATGTCGGTGGACGGAACCCTTTCCGGAACACCTTCGCTGACCGGAACGGTAGAGGGGACGGTAGACCTCAGCAGCACTACGTTCAACATCGGGATCGTAAACGAAGAGCCGGTGCCTACCTGCGACGGCAGCGCGAGCGTCACCATAACCGCACCCGCATCGGCAGCGGGCACCGAGGATTGCTCCGTCAACACCACCTGCGACGGCTGCACGCAGTAGATACGATCCTGCCCTTGGCAGACAGGCGCTTCATCAGTAATTCATAAACGAAAAAGGCCCCCGCGAAGGGGGCCTTTTTTTGACCGATACGATCGTCGGCCTACTTGCAGGGCGACTTGCCGTCGATGCCGACGTTTCCCGGCCATTTGCCGCCACAGGCCTTGCATACCTTCTTCGCCTCCTTTTCAAGCGAGGCCGCGAGTTTTAGCTGTTCCGCTTCCGGCGGGCACTGCTTGGAATATATGTTTATCTGCTCGACATAGGCCGCCGCCGCCTCCTTCGCCATCCCCATCTGCGCCTGGCACTTCCTGCAGTTCTTTATCTGGCCCAGCTGCTGCGCAAGCTTCTCCTGCGCCGCCTTCTCGGCCTTCGCCTCCGCCAAATGCTTGCAGGCGACGAGCGGCTGCGCCGACGAGAGGAAGCTGCTGTATACCTGGCCGCAGCTCGGCTTCTCGAAGAGCTCCGGGTGATGCTCGACGTCCTGGACGTACCCGGCGACCTCGGCCCTTACAGCCGACATCGCGCCGAAAACGACAACGGCCACCGCCAGACAAGTTACAACCGCCTTCGTCCTCTTCATGATTCCCCCTTTCCAATGTTGTATGCGTGAGGAGCCAATATTCACCACGCCTCGAATCCGAAATCAAACGAAACCATCGAGCCCGCCAAAGGCCGGCAGATCAGGGCGCCGGAGGCTTGCACACGTGCGTGGCGTCGGACTTCATGTAGTGCTGGACGCACTTCGCCACCGGGCAGGCGAAGATCTTGATGTCCTGGTCGACCGTGATGTCGAATCCCTCCGGCACGCCGCTCGAGTCGGAGAGATACATGGCCCATAGATAGTCTATTACGAGCCCGCCCTTCTCGAGCGTCCCGTCATTGGAGAGCATTCTCATCACCTCGCCGTTTGGCTGATTTGGATTGACCGGCACCGCGGTGCCGCTGCCGCCCTCCGAGGCCTGCTCGATCTCGATCGTGCGGCTTCCGACGCGCGCCTTGCGGTCCTCGTACCAGATAAAGCCGTCGCGGCGTATCGGCCGGTCGAACTGGTCGAGGACCTCGTTCGCCGAGGTGCGCCGGTAGCCGTCTATTACGTCCAGGTGCTCGCGCCCCGGCGCCGGGACATCTGGCTTGACGCAACCCGAGGTCTGGCACAGCTTCTTGAAGTTCACGTAAGGTTTGATGCCGACGGCCAGGCTCTCGGGATCGGTCAGGCGCCTGAGTTCACGGGGCCGCCGCGAGGTGAATGCGCGTCTGGCGACGCAGACCTGCCCTTTCTTGCCCGGGATCTTTGCCTCGACGACGATATCCTCCTCCATGAGGCTGGGCCCTGTCGCGCGCAGGTTGACCTTTGGCCGCTTCGGCGACGCCCCCTCCAAAAACTTCGCCTTGTCCGCTCCCTCGGCGATTTGCCACGTCGCGGTCGAGGCGGCGCCGGTTCCGCGCACCGCTTTCAGGCGCAGCGGCGGGGCCATGCCGTCGTCACCCATACAGTCGTCCACAAGGTTTTCGTCCCCCTCGACCTCGATACCGCAGTCGCGCCCCTTGACCTTGAGGTAGAGCGTCATCGTCGAACCGGGGCGGCACCCGGGAGACGGCCCCACCGGCCTTCCGATATCCTTCTTGAGAACGATCTCGCTGCGATCGAGCAGCTTTTCGAACTCATTCGTCGTCATCTCCCACTTCGCGCTGAAGCAGCCCAGCTTGGCCGTAGCGCCGGGCGGCACGGAGGTGAAGAGCACCGTCGGCGCATCGGCCTCGATCTCGACTTTGCCCCCCTCGGTGGTGACGCCCAATACGCCGGCATAGAACTGCGGGTATCGCTCCCCCGGATCGACCTTGGAGGAACCGTACTGCGCCCAGCGGTTGCAGCTGCCGGGCAGCGTTGAGGTCCATCCGACGCATTTGCGCCCACCCGCGCCGACCACGCGTATGCCGGTGGAGAACGAATGGAGTCCGTACTCCTTATCCTTTGCGAAACGGCCCTTCTTGGCGTCGTAGAGGTGCAGGATCAGCAGGTTCCCGACGAATTTCTCCTCGACGGTGTAGCGCAGATCCATCGGTATCACGCCGCGCGTCTCGTTCGCGGTCTCGCCTCCCTCGACCACGATGCGTCCCTCCACGGCAACCGCCTCGGGGATTCGCGCCTCCTCGTCCGCCTGGGCGCGCACGCCCACCATCTTCCGGAACTGTGCGAACTGCGCGTTTATGATCTCGCGGCGGCGCTCTATCTCCTTCTCCGGCGTCGCCGCGGGCTTTATCGAAATATTGGGCATCCCCGTAGCCGAGGCTGCGGCTCCGGCAGCCTCCTGAAGGAGCTCCTGCGCCTCGCCGGCCATCTGCATCAGCGCATTGAGATCCGTCGTTCCCGCGGCCCGCTGCTCGAGCCTCTGCGCCTCGGCCTCCATCTCGGCGGGAGTCCGTGCGGAAGCGGTGGCGGCGAAGGCGGTAAGGGTGACGGCGATCAGCAAAAACATAAATCGAATACGCATTGTCCCTCCGTGAGTCCGCAAACCTTAGCCCTGTTCTCTTTCCGACGCAAGCCGCATGATGTGTAATCCTGAACAGAGCGAAGGATCCCGTATGCCACGGGATTCTTCGCTTACGCTCATAATGACACAAGACCAACGGAGTGTCATCCTGAGGAGCGAAGCGACGAAGGATCTCGTAGTACACGAGATTCTTCGCGGAGTTTACCCTGAGCGAACGGATGTGAGTCGAAGGGCTCAGAATGACAGATGGTTCGCCGCCTTTGACCTTTGAGCTCTTCTTGCTTCTTGCCTCTTAGCTTCTAGGCTTCTGGGCCTATGAGCT
>DAONII010000212.1:0-3210 GCA_035405085.1 bacterium
AGCTATAGCGAACGGAAACGCAACGATGGAGCACCTCGAGAGGCGGCACATAGACGTAACGGGCCGTATAGCGCGCGACCAGGCCGAGATAGACGCGATCGACGCCCGCCGCAAAGCGCTCTCCGAGGAGATATCGCGTCATGAGAGGGATCTCGACGGCTCGCGCCAGCTCAAGCTCAAGCTTTCAGAGGAATCGGAATCCGCCCTCTCGGCGCTCGTCGCCCAGAGGTCGATGCTGGAGGAGGCGGAGTCGAAGCTCGCCGCCCTGCGCGAGGAGGTTTCCGGTAAACGACAGCGGCTGGCTTCCCTCAAGGATCTGCGGAAGAACCTCGAGGGCTATCGTGACGGGGTTCGCGCCGTCCTTTCGCGCGCCGACGAGCACGGCGAGAAGCTCGAAGGGGTTCTCGGTACAGTCAGTGAGTTCGTGGAGACCGAGGCGGAGTACGAGGCCGCCCTGGGGGCGGTGCTCGGGGAGAAGCTGCAGTACGTGGTCGTCAAATCGCATTCGGAAGGGGTCGACGCCATCGAATATCTCCGAACCGCTTCAAGCGGCCGCGGGACCTTCATACCGCTCGGGGTGAGGGCCGAATCCTCGGAGGGCGGCACCCCGACCGGCGAGGGCGTCATAGGTCCGATAACCGACGTGGTGCGCTTCGCGGATGACTACCGCAGGATTTGCGAGCACCTGCTGGGGGACGTGGTGCTGGTGGACGACATCGGCCGCGCACTGAAGCTCTGGGAGAGCGGCTCCTACAGAAAGACTTTCGTAACGCGCGACGGTTGTGTGGTCGATCCCTCGGGCGTGGTCACCGGCGGAGCGAGCTCCGGGGTAGAGGAACAGCTCATAGCGCAGAAGCGGCGCATCAAGGAGCTCGAGGATGACATCTCCCGCATGGGAGGCGAGCTCACCTCAGCCGAGGGCGAGACGGCAAAGCTCCGCGACCGGGTAAAATCCATCGAGGAGCACGTCGAGGGTCTCAAGAAGGACGCCCACGGGAAGGATCTCCACCTCGTCGGACAGGAGCGCGACCTCGAGCGCGTGCGCGACGAATTCGCCCGCTACGAGGGAGAGCGCGACCGCCTCACGGTGGAGACCGCGGCCCTCTCAGAGGAGCTTTCACAGATAGAGCGCGAGCGCACCGAGGTGCGAATGCGCATTGACCAGCACTCCGGCGATCGCGACAGGGCCAGGGATGAGCTCTCCTCCGTTCAGGCCCAGCTCTCCGAACTCTCCCCCGTGCTGTCTGCCAAGGAAGGCGGCCTGATCGACCTCAAGGTCGAGCTTGCGCAGGCCGAGGAGCGTCAGCTATCGGTTTCCCGCGAGGTGGCGTCGCTCGTCGAAACCAAGATAGAGGCCGAGCTGGGAATGGACAGGCGCACCGCGGAACTCACCCTCGCAAACGGACGGATGGTCGTGCTCGCCCGCGACGTCGAGGATCTGCGCTCCGGGCTCGATCTCTCGATCCGTTCCATCGGCGGGCTGCAGGAATCCAAGCGCGTGTTGCAGGCGCGTTTCGATGCGGAGTCCGCCTCTCTGCGTGACCGCGAGCTCGAGATCAGGGAGATCCGCCGCCGCCACGACGAGGCGCTTGCCTCCTTCCACGAGACCGAGCTGCGTCTCACGGAGCACAGGGCGCAGCTGAGGTATCTCGCGGACGGCATCCGCGAGCGTTACCACATGGATCTCGCTTCGGTCGAGGCCGAGTACGCGCGCGACGATCTCGACATGGAAACGGAGGAGGGTGCGGTCGCCGAGCTGAAGGAAAGGGTGGAGAAGATCGGCCCGGTCAACGTCGACGCCATAAAGGAATTCGATGAGCTCTCGGAGAGGCACGATTTTCTCTCGAGGCAGAACGCGGATCTCACCGCCTCGCTCGACAACCTGCAGAAGGCCATAACGAAGATAAACCGCACCAGCCGCCAGCGCTTCCGGCGCGCCTTCGAGGACGTCGACGCTCAGTTCAAGGAGCTGTTCCCGAAGCTCTTCCGCGGCGGTCAGGCAAGGCTCATGCTTACGGACGAGGAGAACCTGCTCGAGACCGGCGTCGAGATCATAGCGCAGCCTCCGGGGAAGAAGCTGCAGTCCATTACGCTCCTCTCCGGTGGTGAGAAGGCGCTCACGGCGGTGGCGCTGATATTCTCCATATTCCTCATAAAGCCCAGCCCGTTCTGCCTGCTCGACGAGGTCGATGCGCCGCTCGACGACGCGAACGTCGACCGTTTCAACGACCTCATACGCTCGATGACCGGCCATTCGCAGTTCATCCTCATCACGCACAACAAGCGCACGATGGAGCTGGCCGATCTCCTCTACGGCGTCACGATGGAGGAGCGCGGCGTTTCGAAGATGGTCTCGGTGAAGCTCGGAGCGGACAGGGACCTGGAGCCCGCCGTTGCCTAGCCTTTTCGGAAAGATCCTCGGCAAAAAACCGGAGGGGCCGCAGGCCCTGACCGCCGGGCTCTCGTCCACGCGCGCCAGGATAATCGGCGGCTTCAGGGGGCTGATCGGTCGTCCCTGTACGGATGCCGCTTTTTGGAGCGGCCTCGAGGAGGCCCTCATCGAAGCGGATGTCGGCGTAGAGGTGACCTCCCGCCTTCTGGCCGAGGTCAAATCCGTGAACGATCCTTCCGCCGTACGCGACCTCCTGTCGAAGAGGATGATGGCTCTTTTTCCGAACCCGGCCGAAGCCGGCGGCGAACGCCCGAGGGTCATCCTCGTACTCGGGGTAAACGGCGCAGGCAAGACCACAACCGCGGCGAAGATCGCCGGGAGGTACAAGGCGGAGGGGAAGAGGGCGCTGCTCGTCGCCGCGGACACCTTCAGAGCGGCTGCGGTAGACCAGCTGAAGGAGTGGGGCCTCAGGCTCGGCATAGAGGTCGTATCGCAGGGGGCGGGGGCGGATTCCGCGGCGGTTGCGTTCGACGGTGTGGCTAAGGCTGCTGCGAGGGACTACGACGCGGTCATCATAGATACAGCGGGCCGCCTCCATACAAAGCTGAACCTCATGGACGAGCTGGGGAAGGTAAACAGGGTGATCGGCAAGGCACTGCCCGGCGCCCCGCATGAGAAGCTCATCGTAATAGATGCTACCGTCGGCGCGAACGGACTGGCTCAGGCGCGTCAGTTCAACGAGGCGGTTGGAATCACCGGTTCTGTCGTAGCCAAACTCGATGGAACCGCCAGAGGGGGCGTCGTCCTCGCCGTGGCCG
>DAONII010000213.1:0-3200 GCA_035405085.1 bacterium
GCGCCCAGGTGAACCTGCGCCGACGTTGCTAGCGAGAGGACGAATGTCGCAAAGTCCATCCGCGGCACCTCGCCGCCGGTCCCGCCGCTTTCCCTTGCGTCGGCCTCTTTTTCGGGCACCTCGCCCCCTTCAACCTTTGAATCGGATTGAGCGGCATCTTCCCGCTGCCCGGGGGACTCATCTTGCCCGCCCCCAAAGCCGCCTTCCCCCTCCCGGCCGAAGCGGCGTTTGTCGGTGACCTTTATCCCCCCCTCCCCCTCGTTTCTTTCCTTCTCTCCCATATCATCCTCCTGACGAAGCTGCGTTAGTTACGCCCTGAAAAAATCGATGTCAAGCGAAGCGCACCCACATGATTTTGTTCGTTTTTTTTTCTTTGCGCTTTGCATTATAATTCCCTAGTATCGCGCGCCATGAAACTCCGCGTAATTTCCATGTTTTTGATCTTTTCAATCGCCGCCCTCTCCGGGGGCTGCGGCAAGAAGGGGGTGTCGATAGGCAAGGGGGATCCCTCCGAAGAGTTCAAGGAGTGCCTTCGCCTATCCACGAAGGGCAATTTCGAGGACTCCATACAATGCTTCGAGATGTTCAAGGCGCGCTATCCGCAGACGCCGGAGGGGCAGGAGGCTGAACTGAGGATCGGCGACGCCCAGTTCAAGAAGAAGGAGTACCTGCTGGCCGCGGAGTCCTACAGAGCCTTTCTGCGCCTGCACCCGACGCACCCGAAGGCCGACTACGCTCACTACAGGGCGGGCGTGTCCTACTTCAAGGAGAGCCCCAAGGCCATAGACAGGGACCAGGGATACCTCGACGACGCGATAGGCGAACTGCGCACCGTGCTTCGGCGCTACCCGTCGAGTGCCTACGCGGACCTCTCCCGCGCGACGCTCAGGGTTGCGCTTCTGAGAATAGCGAAGCGCAGCTATTACATAGGCAACTTCTACTTCAAGCGCGGCGAATACATCGCCGCGATACCGCGCTTCAGAGAGGTAGCGGCCGACTTTCCCGACTCCGGCCTCGCCGACATCTCGCTCTACAAAATCGTAGAGGCGGAGATCAAACTCGGCAGGCTCGACGACGCCAAGATCGCGTTCGGCGACCTCTCCGTTAAGTATCCGGGTAGCAAATACACGAAGAAGGCGGAGGCGAAACTCCTGCGGGCCGCAAAGAAGAAGTGACCCGGCGCAGAAACCTCTGCGTTTCTGCCGTAAGCCGATCTCCGAGACGGGGTGCCCATGGAAACACTGAAAGAGCTTCTGGCCATAGGCAAGCAGTACTTCGACAACAAGCAATACGCTCAGGCCGAGAGCTACCTCAAGAGGGTGATGGAGAAGAGCAGCCGCTACGCCGACGTGCTCAACATGCTGGGCGTCATAGCCCACGTCGAGGGGCGCTTCGCCAGCGCGATAGACTATTTTCGCGAGGCGCTCAACATAAACCCCCGGTACACAGAAGCGATGCTGAACCTCGCGGTCCTCTATAACGATCTCGGGCAATATTCCGAGGCGATGAAGATCTACGGAAAGCTTCGCGGCGGCAAGGGCTCAGGGCACGCCTCCATAGAGCCGGTGCTCCGCGGAAAGCTCTCGAATCTCCATGCCGACATCGGCGATATCTATCGTTCCATAGGCCTCTACTCCTACGCCATAGATGAATACAAAAAGGCGCTGCACCTGAACCCGACATATTTCGATATCCGAACCAAACTGGGACAGGCGCTGAGGGAGAACAACCGGTTTCCGGAATCTCTCAAAGAACTCAAATCCGTCCTGAAGGCGGATGCACACTATTGCCCCGCCCTCATACAGACGGGCATAACTTACTACTCGCTTGGAAAGATTTCGGAGGCGAAGAAGAACTGGCATGAAGCCCTGTCAAAGGAGCCGGACAACGAATACGCCCGCATGTACCTTCGCCTCTGCGACTCGATGGGCGCCCCCGCAGCCGAGGAAAAGAAGGCCGGCGGCAGGCGCAAGGCCCCCGCCTCGAAGAAAAAGACGGCAAAGCGCTAAAAGCCCGCCCCGGCCGTGCCCGTGCTACCGGCACACGGCCAAAGGCCGGCTCAGAAGGCACAAATAGATGAAAGAACCAAGAACGGAAGAGGACTCCCTGGGCAGCGTCGAGATACCGAGCGACTCCCTGTGGGGTGCGTCCACACAGCGCGCCATCGACAACTTCCCAGTGAGCGCCCGAAGGCTGCCCAGCCCGTTCATCCGATCGCTCGGCCTCATAAAAAAGGGAGCCGCCGAGGCAAACGGAGAGCTGAAACTGATCGACAGGAAACTCGCCCACGCCATAGCAAGCGCAGCAGACGAGGTCGCCTTAGGAAAGCGGAACGTTGAATTTCCCGTGGACGTCTTTCAGACGGGCTCCGGAACATCCACGAACATGAACGCGAACGAGGTGATAGCTCGCCTGGCCAACATCGAGCTGCGCGGAGATGCAAACACCTGGAATCCGGTGCACCCGAACGATCATGTCAACCGCTGCCAGTCCTCCAACGACGTCATCCCAAGCGCGATCCACGTCGCCGCCTGCACCGAGATCAGCGGAAAACTCATCCCCTCGCTTGAAAAACTCCGTCGTTCACTTTCGGCAAAGGCTCTGGAGTTCGACCATATCGTAAAGATTGGACGCACCCACCTGATGGACGCGATGCCCGTGAGGCTGGGCCAGGAGTTCGCCGGCTGGGCCCGCCAGGTGGAAAAGGGGGCTGAGAGGATGGGCAGGATCCTGCCGGCGCTCCTCGAGCTCGCGCTGGGCGGAACCGCGGTCGGAACCGGATTCGGCGCTCACCCGGATTTCGCCAAAAAGGTCTGCAGGAAACTCTCGAAGTGGACGGGCCTGGAGTTCGAGCCCGCGAAGAACCCGTTCGAAGCCCTCTCCTCGCACGGCCCGTGCGTCGAGGCGAGCGGAGCGCTCAAGGCCACAGCCGGCTCCCTGGTCAGAATAGCGGACGACATTAGGCTGATGGCCTCGGGGCCGAGGCTCGGCTTCGCGGAAATAAAGCTCCCCGCTCTTGCACCGGGATCATCCATAATGCCCGGCAAGGTAAACCCGGTCATCCCCGAGATGGTCGTCCAGGTGGGTACGCAGGTAGCCGCCAACGACCTCGCCGTTACCCTGGCGGCTCAGGGCGGGCACCTGGAGCTCTCCACGCAGCTGCCGGTGCTCGCGTCAAACCTCCTCGAATCGGTGGAGAT
>DAONII010000214.1:0-3190 GCA_035405085.1 bacterium
TGGATGCGAAGATGAGGGCTGCGCATACCGCGAGCTGAAAAAAGATCCTCTTCATTTCCATGGCTTCGTCTCCGGGTTTCGTGAAAAAATGATGTTTCAGTATTCATCATCGACTTAACTCAAACGGCACGAGATGAAAAAAGAAAAAATGTCGCTCTATGCCGAATCTTTCTGCGCATTCATCAGGTGCCTCGCACCGGTTTATAGTTTGAGAGCCGTGTTCCCTGGCGGAGGGCTGGGCTCTGAAAACCCGCTTGAACGGCCCCGCGCTTTTAAAGTATAAACGGCGCATGAAAAAAACATCGCTCTTATGTGCTACGGCTATCTGCCTTTGTCTCCTGTCGCCCTGCGGAGGGGGCCAGAAAACGGACGGGGGGCTCGAACTCCTCTCAAACTACGGAGGCGCATCCCTCTATAGGACCACGGCGGCTGGCGGCGAGGGGCACATCAGGGTAGCGCAGCTTTCGGGGTCCTTTTACGCAATGGGCAGGCAGTACGGTTTTCTCCTTGGGCAGGACCTCTCCGATCTCTACGGCGATATCATCGAGGGGTATTTGATAGGCGAGAAGGGTTTTGCATACGAAGACCTCGAGAGGGAGGGTGAGGCCTCGTTCGCCACTATGATGCCCGAGATGAAAAGCTTCGTCCGCGGGGTCGCCGAGACCTCCGGGCTTTCGCTTTCGAGGGTGAAGATCATAAACAACTCGATGCTCGCCGCTATCTACGGCTGCTCGGCTGTGGCTGCTTGGGGTGAATACACCGGGGGCGGCTCGCTCGTGGTCGGCCGGAACTGGGATATGGTGCCGCTCGACCGCTTCAAAGATTACATGACCGTCGTCGTCTACAACCCGACCGAGGGGAACTCGGTTGCCGACATAAACTACCTCGGCCAGTTCCAGTACTTCCAGAGCGCGATGAACGACAAGGGGCTCTGGATAGACCTGCAGGACGGTCACATGGCCTCCATGGCGACCGACGATTCCCTTCAGGACCCCAACAGCGCCATCCTTGAATTTCTGTTGAATGACTCCACCATGGAGGAGCTCGACGCGTCGTTCATGGCTGGCCCGGCCTCCGCCTCCTTCATAATGACCGCCGCGTCTAAGGATGTAGCCTACTCCTATTTCTGGTGCACCCAGGGGGTCTACAGGTTCGAGGAAGATGATCAGTCGGGTCTCATTTCCACCTCGAACCACTTCGTCGAATACCCGGATACCTGGACCATAGATCCGCTTCCTCCCGACCCCGCTGCTCAGGCGTACACGGAGCTAAGGCGCGAGAACTGGCTCGAGCTAGCCAACTCCCCGACTTATCGGGGTCTCTTGGACGACGGGAAGATGAAGACGATGCTCGAGACCACGATCCCTGACGGCGGCGGCTCCTTCCCAACTACCGGCTACCCGGTCGAGACGGTCTACCAGATCGTCGCCGTCCCGGAGGATCTCCTCCTGTGGATACGCCTGCCGAAGTACTACGGCTGGGAGAGGGTTGACTTGAAAAACCTCTTCGATTGAGGCGAAGCTTGAAGCCGTCTCCGGGCGCGTCCGCTGCTCGATGTCTGAGTACGAACCGCCGGGGCTCTTGGCCTCTGTCCCACACAAAGAAAGCGGGGGAGCCATTAGGCTCCCCCGCTTTCTTGCTCGGGGACAGGGATTCGAACCCCGATAACCAGCTCCAGAGGCTGGCGTCCTACCGTTGGACGATCCCCGAATCAAACGCTGATTTTCAATCGGGATACAGGACCCGCCGCCTGGCACCCAGAATCTTCAAAAAGCTGGGCGCAACTAACACCCGATCTCCGTATTGTCAAGGATTATCAAGCACTTAAAACGCCCAAAAAGCCCGCAACTTCGGGGCCTTGCCTGCCGATAACAATAACAGGACGGGTGCGTCTATGCGCCCGCATTGTGCCATGTCGATGGAGCAGAGGATAATCGGTGCCGGAGTCGGAACGGGAGGCGGAACTTCCGCAACTTCCGCGTCCGTGGATCAGTGCGTCGATTTCCTGATGAAATTTTACGGCATCATCGCGCAGCCGGTCAGCACCGAGCGGGGCGTCGAGCTGCGCGCGATAGACGGCGAGACGGTTGGAATTATCGGTAGCGACGGCGCGCTGACCCTCGAGCCTTCGGGCGAGAAATTCGACGCCGAGGATGTGGCGTACGCACTCGCGCCGCGCGCGCAGGAGAAGTCGGCGCCGCGTACCGATTCGAACGAGCAGACATGCAGCGTGGAGGAACACTACTCTGCAGAAGAGGGCGTCTGCATGTTGCCGGAGGCTCCGGCTGAGAAACAGGTCTGCGAGGCCCCGGTCTGGCCTCCCGCGGCTCAATCCTATGCGGAGTGCGACCCGAATACTCAGAGCTGTCTCATACACAAGGACGACGGCAAGGAGACTAAGAACTCCGCGAAGAGGCTCGCCGGAGAGAGCCCGATGAAGAACTCGAAGCCG
The DNA here is from genome assembly GCA_035405085.1 of bacterium. GTDB lineage: Bacteria > UBA10199 > UBA10199 > 2-02-FULL-44-16 > JAAZCA01 > DAONII01. The sequence continues at coordinate 2,453 of DAONII010000214.1, forward strand.
GCCCCCTCTAAGGACGATGCCCCGGTCAAGGAGTCGGTGAAAACGACAGAGGGGAAGAAGGAATCAGAGATCTTCGCCGAGGAGAAGGAAGACCTCTTCAGCAGGACCTCGAAGTCCGAGGAGCCCGTCGTTTCGGACGTCGAGCCCATCGAATCGCATGGGGAGGAGGGCGCCGCAAAGCAGGCCGGCGAGCCCCTGGCCTCTGGCGCTGCGCCTGCAGAGCCTGCTGCGCAGGCGATGTCCACGGAGGATTTTGCGCTCCCGCCGCCGCAGGCGGACCTGCCGTTTGATTCCCTCGCGATGTTCGTCGGCGTCGCCGACGTAGCGGAGGCATTGAACGACAAAGCCCGCGAGGCGGTATCCGTTGAGCATGCGCTGTTCTCTGGCGACGCAACCGATGCAGTCGGCGTTCTTTTAGCGGCGCTGAATATGAAGAGTGAAGAGAGAGCGTTCGCCGCGATGCTTTCATCCATCGCGCAGAGCCTTGGCCCCTGCGCGGCGTCGGCAAAGGCGGATCTCCCCGCTCCCGCAGAATCAACCCATTCCAAATGGGCCGTGCCGTCGAAGTCCTTCGCGCGCGAAGGCGCCGCTCTCAAAAACCAGGATGTGTCGAGCCGCGTGATGTTCGGGAGCGCCGGCGCTTCAGACGGAGGCAAGGCCAGGGCAGCTAGCATTGGCGGCGGTGCGATATTGGGCGCCCTGGAGGATCCCTCCGAGATAGCTAACTGGACCGCACCG
>DAONII010000215.1:0-3188 GCA_035405085.1 bacterium
AAGAAGCAAGAAGCAAGAAGCAAGAAGCAAGAAGCAAGAAGCAAGAAGCAAGAAGTGAGAAGCTAGAGAAGCTAGGGAAGCTGAGAGGCTGAGAAGCTAGAGAAGCTGAGAAGCTGAGAAGCTAGAGAAGCTAGAGAAGCTAAGAAGCTAAAATTTTGAAGTTACTGATCACTGGTTACAGGTTACTGATCACAGATCACAGATCACTGGTCACCGATCACGGTTACAGGTCACGGAACTTATGATCGATCCAAATAAAAAAGAGCCGTCGCAGGTAAACCCATCGGAGGTCTGCTTCCGAGCCTTCGAGCTCATGAACTCGAAGCAGTTCGCCGACGCCGAGAAGCTCCTCTCCGGAAACATGTCGCGCACCGATGACGATGCCGCGATTGCCCTCTACCATTCCGTTCTCGGCGTCCTCTTCAAGTTGCAGGGGGAGTTCAAGACCGCGTGGAAGCACTACGAGCGCGCGGAGAAACTCTTGCCCAAGGACCCGGCGCTCAAGATCATCTCCGCCCGCCTCCTCATAGATCAGTTCGCCGAATACGGGCAGGCGATAAAGCGCGCGAAGAAGGTGCTAGAGCTCATACCGGGAAACCCGGTCTTCGCACACCAGGCCTATACCACGATGGGGTTAGCGCACGTCAGAAAGGGCGAGAGGAAGAAGGCGGTGGAGATGCTCGAGGCCTCCTGCGGAGAGGACTTCCGCGGTTTCGTCTCACCAAAGAACATAGACTTCGAGCTCGTAGAGGCGCTCTTGCGCCGCGGATGGGGAATTCCCTCCTGCCGCGCCTTCCTCGCGAAGGCGAAGGCGTTTGCAGACGCGAGCGGTGAAAAGCCCTACATGAACCTCCTCGACCGTATGATAGGCTCCTTCGACAGGGAGTTCCCGGCCGAGTCGCAGGCCCCTCAGGTGCAGGAAGAGAATTCCAAGTGACGCCGCTAATCGACACGCACGCCCACTTAACCTTTCCCGAATTCGACGCCGACCGAGCTTCGGTCCTCTCGCGCGCGTGGGAGGCCGGTCTAGAGGCGATAGTCTGCGTCGGGGCCGGCGCCGGGCTTTTGGGGAACATCAAGGCGATAGAGTTCACGCGCACCGACGAGCGGCTCTTCGCGATAGTCGGCATCCACCCGCACGACGCCGATGCGATGGACGATGGCTGGAGCAACAGGATAGAGGAGATGGCAGGCGACGAGAAGGTCGTGGGGATAGGGGAGATAGGGCTCGACTATCACCACATGCACAGTTCGAAGGAGGCGCAGAGAGCGCGGTTTCGTGAGCTCCTCTCCCTCTGCGACAGGGTGGGAAAGCCGGTCGTCATCCACGACCGCGATGCGCACGAGGACGTCTGGAGGATCATCGAGGAGGCGGGTGTCCCGAAGGCGGGAGGGATCTTTCACTGCTTTTCCGGTGACGCGATCTTCGCCGAGCGCGTCGTCCGCGCCGGCTTTTATATATCGATACCGGGCGTAGTGACGTTCAAGAACGCGCGGATTCTACACGAGGTCGTCGCCGCCGCACCGCTCGAGCGGATGGTCCTCGAGACCGACTGCCCGTTTCTCGCCCCCGAGCCGCACCGCGGAGAGAGAAACGAGCCGGCGTTCGTCACGAAGGTCGCCGAGCGAGTCGCCGAAATCAAGGGCCTCTCCGTGGAGGATGTCGCCCGCGTGACGAGCCTCGCCGCCCGCAGGGCCTTTTCCCTTCCCGGCGCGGATCTCGAGCCGCACATAGCCTATAGGATCAGGAACTCGCTCTACCTGAACATAACGAACCGCTGCAACCTCGCCTGCCGCTTCTGCCCGAAGCACACCGACTATGAGGTAAAGGGCTACTGTTTGAAGCTCGAGCGCGAGCCTGGTGTCGACGAGATATTCCTCGCGATGGGTCAGCCGGAGAACTACGAGGAGGTGGTCTTCTGCGGTTACGGCGAGCCGACGCTTCGCCTCGAGGTCGTGAAGGAGATCGCGAGGCGGATGAAGGAGAGGGGGGTGAGGCGCGTGAGGCTCAACACCGACGGGCTCGCAAACCTCGTCTATGGCAGAAACGTTTTGCCCGAGCTTGCGGGCCTGATCGACGCGGTATCGGTCTCCCTGAACGCACCTGACGCGGCGACCTATGTGAAAAATTGCCCCTCGAAGCACGGCGAGGCGGCCTACGACGCGGTATGCGCGTTTATAAGGGAGGCCAAAAAGCACATCCCGGAGGTCTTGACCTCCGTGGTGGCGCTTCCCGGTATGGACGTCGAGAGGTGCAAGGAGAGGGCGGCGGAGCTGGGCGTTCCACTGAGGGTCCGCGAGTACATGAACGTGGGCTGAAAAAAGGGCGCAACTTGTCGATGCAGCAGACGATAATCTGCTGTAACCCCTTGTTTTTCCGGAGGACCGATGCCGGCGATAATCGGAGTTCTTCCAATCCTAGTTTATGCAGGGTATGCGGCCGCCGCCGCCCTCGCGGCTGCGCTGTTGACCTCCTGTGACGGCGGCAAGGCCCATGATACGGACGGCGACTTAAGGCCCGACGACGACGGCAAGAATCCGGTGGACGACGACGCGGCAGACACCGACGGTATCCAGGACAGCCCTGAGGTCGATGTTTCCGACGACGACGGAGATATAGAGGCGGACCTCGACGGAGGAGCCGACGACGATACCCACGACGACGACACAGACCCGGCTTGTGAAGGGCGCGCCGGCTTCAACCCCTGCGTCGCGAAGCTCGCTGGTTCCGTAGGCGACATAGACGACTCCCTGAAAGGACTCGCGGTCTTCGGCGGATCCCCCGCCTCGGTCTACGTGTGCGAGACGGAAGGCCTTGCCTCCGCCAGCTGCACGGCAAAGGCCACCCTCCCCGCGGGGCTCAGAGCCGCCCAGTTCAGCGAGACCCCTTTCGGCTATTGGGTCGCAACGGCTACGCCGGAAGGCGCGGCGGTGCCCGTGAGCTTCTTCCACATAGACGACGCCGCTTCCTCGCCCGCTTCTGCGGTCCTAAATCGGAAGGACATCTCCCAGATAACCGTGGGCTCTGGCAGCGACGAGGTTGTCCTCGATATCACCCGGTCGGGGGGCATCGCCGTCTTCGAGGCGGACGAGGAGCCGTCGGAGCGCTTCTTCCTTGGCCTGGACGCCTTGAGCGACGGTGCCTCGACGAGCCTCCTCGGCAACCTCAGGAACTTCGACGGCGACTT
>DAONII010000216.1:0-3155 GCA_035405085.1 bacterium
GACGCTTGAGGACGCTCCCGTAAGCATTGGACGATATGGTACCCGAGGTGCCGATGACCCCCACCGCGCGGCGCTTTGTAACGGCAAGGGCCGCCGCCGCCCCCGGCTCCACGACCCCCAAAACCGGAATCTTGAACCTCGATCTCAGCTCCGGCAGCGCATAGGCAGAGGCTGTGTTGCAGGCGACGACCAGGGCCTTGGCGTCCCTCTCGGCGAGGAATTCGGCGCATTCCAGCGCGTACCTGACGACCGTTTCAGCGGATTTATTTCCGTAGGGAACCCTCGCGGTATCCCCCAGGTACACTATCGATTCCGCCGGGAGACGACGGCGCACGGAGGCCAGGACGGTAAGGCCGCCTATGCCCGAATCGAATATCCCTACCGGTTTTTCCCTTGGGGAGGCCATCAGGCGGGGCCTATAGCGGATCGGCAAAAACCTCGCAACTTATTATGAAAATATGCGACAAAGACGCGATGGCAGTTTCATCGACTCACCGAGGAACATGACAGAGGATATCGGAAAAACCCTTGAATCACAGGACCCTAAGGCGGCGGCGCTCTACGCACTTTTGCGCGACGAAATGGGCGTGAAGGGCAACGACATCGACTCCGGGGTCCCTTTCATCGATTGCGACGCGAATTCCTGCCGAAGGGGGATAAAGCCAGGAACGGCGAAAAACGGCTTTGTTGAGCCGGGGGAGGTCTACGAGGCGGCGATAGCGCTGCTTGAGAAAGAGGAGGACTCCTTCGCCGCGAGCGAGGGGAAGGCGCAAAGGCCCTTCACCGATCTCGTGTCGACCAAAAGCAACTTCCGCGTACCGTGGCTTTTCAACGACTTCGATACGGGCACCGACGCCGACGACCGGATGCTCCTCTCCGCGGCGAGGATGGTATCCGGTGCAAAGGCGGCGATTTTATCCAGAGGGGAAGCATCAGGAAGCGCGAAGTTCAACCTCGAGCTCACGAAGAAGCTTGTCTCCACGATGCTCTCGAAAGACGGCTTCGGGCTCAAGCCCGACTCGCCGGAACCCCCTGAGGATACGGTTATGGATATGCTCTCCCTCCCGCCCGGCATGCGGAATGGGGCGTGCACCGAACTCTCGCGCTTCGCCTACGGAGTCTTCCGGCTTGCGGGGCTCAAGCCCTCGTTCATCGAGGTACAGAGGGACTCCATAAACGGGGGTTTCAATCACATGGCCGTTGGGGTCAGGCTGAACGCGAAGGACCCTGAGAAAATAACGACCGTGGATATGCTGCACGGGGGCTGGATATCACACGAAGGGCACGAACTCTGGGCCGAGATGCCCGCGGTCACCTCCATGGCCGCTTATTTTACGAACCGCGCACATTACGAGATAACCGCCGCAAAACCGAAGACACCGGCGAGGATCGAGGAGGTGGACAGGCTCTTCAAAGAGGCGCTCCGCCTGGATCCCTCCTTCTCGCTGGCGCACTACAACCGCTCCATCTTCCTCTCCGAGTGGAGAAGAGACCGCAGGGGAGCATACGAAGAGGCCTCAGAGGCGGTCCGCATCCGTCCGTTCGAAAGGATCTATCTTAAGCTCCAAAAGGAGCAGAAACCTGCCGAGGAGCCCCCCCTCCGTGGGAGGGCAAAATAATATTGCACAATTGACGGCTTTGGCTTAGCCTCTGCCGCGTATTCATGATCGCTCGAAGGGAACAACGCGCAACGTAATGGTACGGACTGCCGCACGCCGTCGGGAGATGGCCTGCGGTTTTTTGCGCTTAAGGCCCGGAGGCGGTCGAAATAAAGGAGCAGGGTATGTCAGACAGACAGAAGGGAACGGTAAAGTGGTTCAACGACGCGAAGGGCTTCGGATTCATCGCCCCTGACGACGGCGGGGAGGACGTTTTCGTCCATTTCTCGGCCATAAGCGGCGAGGGCTTCAAGAGCCTGAAGGAAGGCCAGGCGGTCGAGTTCGAAGTGACCAAGGGCCCGAAAGGCCTGCAGGCTGCCAACGTCAGCCCGGCGATGTAAGAAGGCGGACGAGAGCACTGCCAAGACGAATCCCCCGCCCCAAGGGCGGGGGATTTTTTTACATCCTCCGCGCACCCAATCGCACAGTTGAATTCTTTTGCAGACCGCCTATTATCGGGCGATGCGATTCGGGATGCTCGTTGCGGTTCTCTCGCGGATAAACCTCTTCATCGGCGCTGCTATGGTCGTGCCGACGGCCTGTGCGCTCGCATACGGAGAAAACAGCTGGGTCCCTCTTGCACAGGCGGCGGCCCTTACCATAGGTATCTGCGGCCTCCTCTCCCTGATCTTCCGGATGCCGAAGGAGGAACTTACCCACCGCGAGGGGATGACGATAGTGACGCTGGGCTGGCTCACCGCGAGTTTCTTCGGCTCGCTTCCGTACATATTCGGCGATCTGCTGGGGCCGATATCCTTCGACAACGCAGTCAACTGCATCTTCGAATCGGTCTCCGGCTTCACGACGACCGGCGCCTCAGTCCTCGGCACCGCGGTGCCGATAGAGTCGGTGGAACGCGGGCTCCTCCTGTGGCGCAGCATGACCCAGTGGATGGGCGGAATGGGGATCATCGTCCTCGCGATAGCTATCATGCCCCTCCTTGGCGTAGGGGGCATGCAGCTCTTCCGCTCCGAGGCCCCGGGGCCAACGAAGGAGAAGCTCCGCCCCAGGATACGCGAGACAGCGGCGACGCTCTGGATGGTCTATCTGACCTTCACCGCGCTCGAAGCCTTTCTCCTGATGCTAGGGGGAATGGACCTCTTCGATGCAATCTGCCACTCCTTCACCACCATGTCCACCGGCGGCTTCTCGACACGCGACGCTTCGATCGGGGCCTTCGGGAGCGCATACGTGGACTGCATAATCATGTTCTTCATGCTCCTTTCCGGAGCCAATTTCGCCCTTCACTACTACGCGCTCACCGGGAAGATTAAAAACTACTGGCACAGCACCGAATTCAAGGCCTTCCTGCTGATAGTCTCGTGCGCGGCACTTGCGACAAGCGCGTTCCTGATGGCAGACGCCGCCTACCCCGGCCCGCTCGAGACCTTAAGGAGAGGGGCCTTTCAGGCCGTCTCCATAATGACTACGACCGGCTTCGCGACGGCCGACTTCGAGGCATGGCCGTACGCTCCCCAGATCCTTTTGCTTTTGCTG
>DAONII010000217.1:0-3136 GCA_035405085.1 bacterium
CAGAGGGGCGAAAATCAGGGCCGCCGCGAACAGCCTGCGGAAGTACAGGAGGAGGACGAGGAAGATGCCCGCGCCGGATATGATGCCGGCACGCGAGAGGTCGTTGATGAGGGTGTCGTATTCCTCCACGTGGGTTCTGATGCTGTCGCTGAAGTGTATGCGGATCGAGGGATCGCCGCGTTCGGCTGCGAAGCTCTCGACGGCTGCCTTTATGTGCGCATAGAAGTCGCGGCTCGCCTCTATGCTTCCGTCCCAATCGGCCGGCCTCACGTACATCACGTAGATCGTGCCGGAGTCGTTGGTGTTGTACTCGCTTCGCACGCCGCTGGAGTACTTGTTTCTATACTTTTCATCGAGATCGCCGAAGCGGAATTCGTCGTCGGAGCCCTCGTTTTCGAAGTCTATGTACAGGCTGCCCAGCTTCTCCCGCTGAATCCGCCTGTCTATCCTTTCGCGGATGGTCTCAAGGTCGTCGAGCTCTATGTACATCAGCTTGTGCTTGTCGAAGAATTCGTAGCCGCGCTTTGTGATCTCGGATTCGGATACGGAGGGATCGCTCTCCAGGTGCGAGGAAAGATCCACCGCGAAGTTTTTGGCCTTTTCGGGGTCTTCGTTCTCCACGATCACGGAGAGGGCCTTGCTGGTTTTGAATAGCTTGCGGATCCTGTCGATCTGCTCGACGCTCTTGTAGTGCGAGGGAAGCAGTTTGGTCAGGTCGGTGTCTATGTTGGTGAACAGATGGCTGGCGCGCGGAAAGGATATCGCGGCGAGTGCGGCCGCCAGTATCACAACCGCTATGTAGTGGCGCACGACGAACTTTGCAGTCGCGCGCACCAGGCGTTCGCGCATAACTCTCTCCGCGTGGGGCCCCCAGCGGCCCGAAGGGCGCAGAGGCTACCGCGACTTATCGTTAGAAATCAACTGCTTCTTGACTAAGGGGGCATGCTCTACTATTGCGCCTCAAACCGCAGGAAGGGGGGTATTTGAAGTCTGGTTTCTGGACAGCGCAAAGGCCCGGCTGGCGGCACGCGATTTTCGTGGCTGCGGTGCTCTTTGTGCTGCGTGCGTGGAGTTTCGTCACTCCGATAATCGATGTCGATGAGCCGCAGTTCGCCGGTTTCGCCCACGCGTTGATGGACGGCGGGGTGCCGTACGTAGCCTCCCTCGACACGAAGCCGCTCGGCGTGTACTGGTTTTTCGCTGCGGTGTTCTCCCTCTTCGGGCGTTATAACATGGAGGCGGTCCATGCGGCGACAGCCGTCTGGGTCGGGCTTACCGCCTTCTTCTGTTACGGCATAGCCCGGAGAGTCTATACCTCAAACGCCGGTTTCTGGGCGGCGCTGTTCTACGCGGTTTTTTCGACTGCATTCGTCCCCAAGTTCATAGGCACCTCGATAGCCGTTCTGATGATGCTTCCCCTCACGATGAGCATCTACATGCTTATAAGGTGGGAGGAGAGCGCGAAACGCCTATTCGTGTTGTTCTCGGGGCTTCTGTGGGGGTTGGCGTGCCTGTTCAAATACCAGGCTGGGATAAACCTCGTGGCGGTCGGCTTCTACCTCCTGCTGTTCAGGCCTCTGCTTTTCTCGAGGAATTCAAGGGAGGTAAGGTTAGCGGAATACGCGATATTCGTCTCTGGCGGCGCCGCGGTGGGCCTTCTCTTCGCCTTCTATCTCTATCTCGCGGGCGCGTGGGATGCCTTCGTGTTCTGGAGCCTCAAGGGCAGCGCCGCTTACGTTCACAAGGGGAGCGCGCAAACGAGCCTTCTCGCTTCGTTTCCGTTGCGCGGCGGGGCGTTCATTCTTTCCACGCTTCTCGTGTGGTATCTTTCTGCGAGGGCGATCGCCGCCGCCGCCCGAGGCATGCTCAAGGAGCCGGGCGCAGCGCGTCCAGCCGAGTGGATCGTGATAATCTGGCTCGCGTTTTCCTTTTTTGCGGTGTTGGCGGGCGGCAAGCTCTACGGCCACTATTTCTACCAGGTTCTCCCGCAGCTTTGCGTTCTCTCCGGCGGCTGCGCGTTCGCCTTTCTTTCGCGTCCTTCGCGGGGTCCGGGGCGCCGAAGCCGCGCCGCCACCGCCTTCTTCGCCGCGGCCTTGATCGTTCCGGCCATTGGTTTTTTTTCCGCACGCCTCTTCGCGGACAGGATATACTCGGCCGTCGGCGAGGAGAGCCCGAGCTCCTATGCGAGGGCGTCCGAATACATACGCGAGCGCACGGATCCTAACGACAAGATTTTCGTCTGGGGCTTCGCTACCTCGGTTTACCATTATTCGCAGAGGCCGTCCGCGTCGCGCTTTCTGTGGAGCGACTGGCTCACCGGCAGGGTTTCTGGTACGCGCTCCGCCAAGGATCCGGGCTTCGAAACCACGGAGTTCATCGTTCCCGGGAGCTGGGATATGTTTTTCGATGACATGGAAAGAAACAGGCCGGTTTATTTTGTCGATACGTCTCCGGGAAATCACCACGATTACGGGAAATATCCCGTTTCAAAATATCCGAAGCTTTTGGAGTTCCTCGAAAAAAACTACGCCCTCGAGGCGAGCATCGACGGCATCGATCTCTACCGGCGGATCAGGCCATGAAAAAATGCGCGCGGATAATAGTGAACGCGGACGATTTCGGGCAGTCGTCCGCCGTAAACGAGGCGGTGTTCGCCGCGTGCGAAAGCGGAGTGCTGACCTCCGCTACAATCATGGCGAACATGCCCGGCTTCGAGGAGGCAGCCCGCGGCGCCGCCTCTATGCAGAAGCTGGGAGTCGGCGTTCACCTGAATATCCTGCGCGGCGTTCCGCTCTCCGAGCCGGCGAGGATTCGCTCCCTGGTGGGCCGGCGAGGGAGTTTTCTCGACAGCGCCGGCTCTTTTCTGGCGCGGGCTCTAAGCGGACGCATAGATTACGACGAGGTGGAGGCCGAATTCGCGGCGCAGATCGGGCGCGTAATTGATTTCGGAATAACCCCGACCCATGTGGACAGCGAGAAGCACCTTCACGTCGCGTTTCCGCGGATAGGCAGGATAGCGTGCGCGGTCGCAAAGCGCTTCGGCATAGGAGCTGTTCGGATCGTCAGGGAGCCGGTATCGCTCTTGCGCGGGATGCCCAAAGCGTCCCTCTCGCAGACATTCAAGCTGATGATTCTG
>DAONII010000218.1:0-3113 GCA_035405085.1 bacterium
TCGGCCGCCCGGCTGCCGGAAAGTCCGAGTTCATAGATTTCATGAAGAAGACTCCGGACGAAGAGCGGGCCGAGGCGTTTGGGATAGGCAGGTTCGAGGAGCTGGACGACTTCGTGTGGCTCTGGGAGAAGTTTCTCGAGGACGACCTGTGGGAGAAGGCGGGTCACCCGCGCGTCTACTCGCTGCGATACGACGAGAATTACGGCCTAGACCCGAAGGCCGACAGGCTCTATGACCTGATGCTGGCCCGCTTCAACCAGGAGGTAGCGGCACGCTATCTTAAGAGGCCGGAGTTCTACGAGGAGGGCACGCTCGTAATAGAGTTCGCCCGCGGCGGAAGGCAGGGATACGCGTATTCGCTTCCGCGCCTCTCCAGGGAGATACTCGAGCGAGCCGCCATCCTGTACGTGAAGGTATCGTTCGACGAGTCGTGGCGCAGAAACGTCGCGCGCTACGAGGAGAAGCAGAAGCACTCGATACTCGCGCATATGGTGCCCCGCCAGACCATGGAGAACTTCTACAGAAACGATGACTGGGACACATGCACCGCGCAGAAGCCGGACGGCTACCTTACCGTGGAGGACGTCGAGGTGCCGTTCGTTACGATGGGAAACGAGCCGGAGCTCAAGGAGCGCGGCCCGCTTGCAAAACGCTACGGCCCGGCGCTGAACCGGCTGATGGAACTGTATACTGCGGTACGCTAGTACGCTGGTACGATGCCGTTGTACTAGAGTACAAGAGTACAGGACTTAAGGAGCACGACCATGATAAAGACTTTCGACCACCTGTTCGTTCTGGGCCGTCCCGCCTCCGGCAAGTCCGAGTTTCTCGACTTCATGTACAAGCTCTCCGATGCCGAGCGCGCCGAGAGATACCGCATAGGGAAGATGAAGGTCATAGACGACTTCGTATGGCTCTGGGAGAAGTTCGAGGAGGACGACCTCTGGGAGAAGGTGAGGGGCGAAAGGCTTCACTCGAAGAGGGCAGGCCACGGCTACGTGCTGGGTTCGGGCGACCTTTTCGATTTTCTGATGCAGAAGTTCGATTTTGAGATAGCGCGCAAATACCTTCCCGACTCCGCGTTCTACGGCGAAAACACCCTGCTCATCGAGTTCTCCCGCGGCGGCGAAAAGCCCTACGCTCCGGCTCTGGCTCGCCTTCGAAGGGAGATATTCGAGCGCGCTGCGATACTCTACGTGGAGGTCTCAGGCGAGGAGTCGCTGCGCCGAAACGATGCACGGTACAAGGAGAAGCTGAAAGCATCCATCCTCGCGCACAAGTGCCCCGACGAGGACATGGCCAGGTTCTACCGCGACGACGACTGGCCGGCGCTCACCGGCGGAAAGCGCGAGGGCCTTCTCAACATCTCGGGCGCCGACGTCCCGTTCGTCACCATGGGAAACGAGCCGGAATCGACCGACCCGGCCGTGCTCGGCCCGCGCTACAAAGCGGCGCTCGAGGCTCTCTGGAATCTCTGTAAATCCTAAATGCCTTGAATCACTCCTTTTTATGGGTTAGAGCCTTCCCTCTGCGAAACAGGAGGATAAGATGACGAAGTGCATCCCGAACGCGCTCGGGCGCGACGTCCCAGCCGAATACCGCCCCTTCAAGGGCCCGGAAATAGACTATGTGCCGAAGTTTCTGCCGGAGGTCTTCCGCGGCACGAAGTGCGAATCGAAGGTACGTGCCTCGCTGCGCGCCGCGATCGAAAGGACCGGTTTAAAGGACGGAGACACGGTATCTTTTCATCACGGCCTCAGAAACGGCGACAAGGTCCTCGAACTCGTGATGCGCGAGCTCATCGAGATGCGTTTCAAGGGTCTGGCGGTCGCGCCAACCTCGCTCTTTCCGTGCCAGATACCGGTTATAATGGAGGCGATAGAGAAAGGCGTGGTCTCGCAGATAAAGGGCGGATCGGTGCGCGGCGACCTGGGCAACCTGGTGGCGAAGGGCGGGATGCCCAAAATATTCGAGACGCGCTCTCACTCCGGGCGCGCCGCCGACATAGAGACCGGCCAGCTTGTCGTGGATGTCGCTTTCTGCGGCGCTTCGTGTTCGGACCGCTTCGGCAACTGCTCCGGGTGGCGCGGAAACCCGAACTCGATGTTCGGCTACATGTCCTTCATGGTTCCGGACTCCCGCTTTTCCCGCAAGGCGTTCGTGGTGGTCACCGACCGCCTCATTCCGGAGGTCTCTCCTTTCCTGTCCATAGGGATGCAGCAGGTCACCGACGTCGTGGAGGTTGAATCGATAGGCGACAACCACGGCCTCGATTCCGGCGAGACCTCCACCTCCGGGATCTCGCACGAGCGCAGGATCACGCTTTCGAACATAGTCGCGGTGGTGAAGTCGCTCGACGTGAAGGGGCGAAGGCCCTGCCTGCAGCTCGGTTCCGGGGCGGGGCTCGCAGCTATAGACCACTTGGCGAGCGAAGGTATACTGATCGACATGATGATCGGCGGCATTACCGAGGACCTCATCGCGGCGGTGAACTCCGGCCTCGTCGCGCAGCTCTATAACGGCCAGTGCTTTGACCGCGTCGCGGCGATAACGATGCGGTCGCTTTGGCACGCTACTACTCCGATGGATATGATCCAATACGGCTCGCCCTACCGCGCGCCGGTCACCGGCCTGCTCGACGTAGCTCTGCTCGGGGCGATAGAGGTCGACCGCAACTTCGACGTGAACGTCAGCACCTTCTCTACCGGAATCCCATCGAAGGCGATAGGCGGGCACACGGAGGTTGCGCGCGGCGCGGACGTTACGATAGTCCAGGCGCCTCTTTCGAGGAAGGGCTGGCCGATCCTGCGTGAGGCCGTCACCACCATATCAACTCCGGGGCGCTATTTCGTGGACTTCGTGATGACAAACCACGGCATGATAGTGAACGATAAACCGACGAACCCTAAGGCGGTGCGCAACTTGGAGCTCAAGGAGAAGATGTCGAAGATGGGGGTGACGTTCATATCGATGGACGATGCGGTTGAGAAGGCGAAGAGCCTCGCCTCGGAATTCCCGAAGCCGATATATCCGGAATTCGGGGACAAGATAGTCGGGGTCGTGAAATATCTCGACGGCACCGCGATCGACTCGATACGAGAGGTGACGAATCT
>DAONII010000219.1:0-3111 GCA_035405085.1 bacterium
GCATGCCGTCAAGCATTACCAGGGCTTTCTGCGGAGACGAATCGACGAAGAGCGAACCGAGGTTCTTCGCGAGGTTTACGTCGAACGACTTCGTCTCTCCCGGCTTGAATTCGACGCCCCGCGACCAGAAGCGGTGTCCGTCCAGATAAAGGCCTATCACGATTTCTCGGCCTGCGTCCATGCCGGCTATGGCCGCCGGCGTCCTGTGGGAGGTCTCCCTGTCGTCTATGAAGATCGTCGCACCCGGAGGGGTCGAGGCGATCTCCAGTGTGGCCTTGATCGCCGCGGACTTTGCCAGGGATACGGAGGCGCTGCTGAACTGGCCCGGCTTCAATTTTATGCGGCGCTCGTAGGGGGTGTAGCCGCTCTTCTCGACAAGCAGCATGTGCTCCTCGTCGGGTGAGATGTTCCTGATGCTTACCGGGGAGCCGCGCCCCGCGAAACGGCCGTCCATGGAGACGGTGGCGTCGGCGGGGTCGGTCATTACCATGAGTTCTGCAAAGGCGCGTGAGGCGGCGGGTTCACGCTTCGGTTTGAAATGGTACGCTGCGTAAGCGGCAGCTGCCGCCGCCGCCAGCACGGCGAGGAAAAAGCCGACGGAGACTTTTCTGCCGGCCCTTTTCCTTCGGCCCGGCGGGGGGGCGTGTTTTTGTTTCTCTTCCTCCTCCTCGATATGGCTTTGCGGGCCAGGGGTATCCTCGCCTTCATATTCGAAGGGCTCCTGCTGTGCAGGGCGGGGCGCGGTGGATTCCTCCATCATGTATTCGCCCATATCCATGGGTGCCCGGGTTGCGCCGGTCACCTCGAACTGGCTGTCGTCTGCCAATGCAGAGTTGCTGCGGTCGATGATCAGGTGCGGGGTCCTGGCGTCGGCCTCCTGCGGCTCGGGTCTGGCGATTTCCTCAGCGAACAGCTCCTGCATGAAGCCGGCCGCGTCCGAGGGTTTGAACTCCGGGTGTGCGGAGTAGAGGTATTTCACCAGGTCGGCGTGCATGTCCGATGCGAAGGCGTACCGGTGGCGCCTGTCCTTGGAGAGCGACCGCATGACTATGCGGTCCAGCTCGTCGGGGATCTCCGGCCTGTGGGAGGAAGGGGCGTCGACCCTGCAACGGCGCACGTTTCTTATCGTCTCGCGCGAGTCGTCGGCCTTGAAGAGGCGTTTGCCGGTGAGCATCTCGTGAAGTATTATCCCTGCGGAGAAGAGATCGGAGCGGTGGTCTATCGCGTCGCCGTAAGCCTGTTCCGGCGACATATACGCGAACTTACCCTTCAGCACTCCGGAGTCCGTGGGGCCGGTGTGCGTCGCGCCCTTGGCGATGCCGAAGTCGATGATTTTCACGGTCCCGGAGTAGGAGACCATTATGTTCTGGGGGCTTATATCCCTGTGAACGATGTTCAGCGGCCGGCCGTCCTTCGTGCGCCGGTGCATGTAATCCAGGCCGTTCAACAGCTCGGATATGAAATAGACGAGATGTGATAGGGGGATGAGCTTTCCCTCGTTCTGACATTTCCTGTGTATCTGTGAGAGCGACCTGCCGTCGACGAACTCCATCACCATGAAGTAGTCTTCTGCCACCTTTCCCAGGTCGAAGGTCTGGGCGATATTGCCGTGCACGAGCCCGACGGCGAGCTTTGCCTCGGCCACGAGCGCCTCTATGAATTCCTTGTCCGCAGAGAGTTGCGGTAGGATCCGCTTTATGCAGACAGTCTTCTTCAGGCCGTGGACGTCGTAGGAGAGCCCCTTGAATATCTCGGCCATGCCACCCTGGGCGATCTTCTCCATCAGGTAGTACTGGCCGACTTTGGTCCTTTGTCTTTCCGGTGGCATTTCAGAGGAAGATAGCCTGATTTCCATGCAAAGGCAACGCCTTCGCCCACGCTTTTCTTGCCGCCGTTGGTTGATTCTGCTATCTTTCCGCCCGCAATCGGAGGTGCTGCGGCATGTTCGAGTCATCGAGCCAGGAAAAGACCGAGGAGGCGACCCCGAAGCGGCTGAGGGATGCGCGCAAGAAGGGGCAGGTGGCACGCTCGCGCGATCTGAACACGATCGTCATCCTCATAGCGGCTTTCGCCATGATAGCGTTCATGCGCGGCTACATGGCCGAGGAGCTCAAGACGCTCATGCAGTCGAACTTCGACCTCGTCTCGCGCCCGGATATATCCGCTGAACTGCTCTTTCTGGAGGTCAGGCGCTCGGCCTCCACGTGGTTCAAGCTGGTCGTTCCTTTTCTGATAGGGATCACCGCAATCGCCATCGCCGTGGGCTTTCTGCAGATAGGCCCGATATTCTCCGGCGAGCCCATGAAGCCGCAGATGAAGCGCTTGAACATGGTCGAGAACATCAAGAACATGCTCAAGATCACGACGCTCGTAGAGCTCATCAAGAACGTGGCGAAGCTGTCCCTCATCTTCCTCCTCGCTTATCTCGTAGTCAGCGACAGCCTGAGGGAGGTGGTCCTCACCGTTACCTCCACGCCAGACAAGTCGAGCGCTTTGGCGTCGAGGCTCGTGGCTACGTTTCTCATGAAGGTCTTCGTAGTGTTCATAATAATCGCCGTCATCGACCTGGCGGTGCAGCGCTGGCAGTACAAGAAGCAGCTCAGGATGACGAAGGACGAGGTCAAGCGCGAATACAAGCAGGACGAGGGCGACCCGCTCATCAAGAGCCACCGCCGTCAGCTCCACCAGGAGCTCGCTATGAGCGACACGCGCCAGGCGGTCCGTTCCGCCGATGCCGTGATAACGAACCCGACGGAGCTCGCGATCGCCATAAGGTACGACGACAAGGAGATGGCGGCCCCGGAGATAGTGGCAAAGGGTCAGCGCCTCTTCGCTGAGACGATAAGGGAGATCGCCGTAGAATTCCAGATACCGATCATACAGAACGTCCCTCTCGCCTGGACGCTCATCGAGCTCGACATAGGCGACGAGATCCCCGAGGAGCTCTACGCGGCGGTAGCCGAGATACTCGTCATAGTTTACAGGATGAAGCGGGAGAGGGAGGCGCAGAGCGGGGCGGGCAACGTGCCTTCGCCGACCGCCTGATCATCTCTGCTTTATAATTCCCTTCATCGGTGTGAATTCGGCGGGGGCGAGGCGCACTGGGCCCTT
>DAONII010000220.1:0-3106 GCA_035405085.1 bacterium
GGGAGCTCTCGTCCATGTACGAAGGGCATTCCTGAAAGTTCTTCTGCCCGGAGCAGTCGTCGGCCCAGCCGTCGGGAACCTGGACCCCCATCGCATTCGCGATCGCGTTGAAGTACAGGACCCGCCTCGCTGCATTCTGGCGCCCATCTTCCGTCGCGTTCGGGCCGCATTCGATACCGCCGTTGATTAAATTGGTGATTACGCCCAGGCTGGGTTTCGTCCTGCCGCACGCCACGTCGAATTCCGTAGGCTCCCAGCTTCCGGAAACCACGTTGTGGGCCGAGGGCTTGAAAGGAACATCGGGGGGAAACAAATCGCTGTTCTCCTGATATCCCCAGAACCATATCGATCCCGGTATCCCTATGTCAGATCTTTGGGTCAGAAGATCGGGGTCATTCATATAACTGTTCCCTTCGCCCATAGCCCTCCCGTATTCCAGATAGTTGGATGGCCAGGAGAGCTGATGGGGGCCCCTGCCTGACCAGCCTATATCCCCCGCCGGGCACTTATTGCCGTGTGCCTTGCACGTATCGATGTCGTCGTAGCCCGGGGTGTTGACGCAGCCGCCGTAGATACAGCTGTCGCGGGCGGAACCTCCCCCCTCCTGTATAAAACAGCCGAGGCCGCCGTACACGGGATCGATATCGACTCCTGCGCCGGTCTCCTGAGCTATGTTTGCCAGAAACGCGGCGATCTCGAGCTTGTTCGTGTTGTCGTCCTCCGATTCGGTACCGAACTTCTCCATAGTCGCCATGCCCTCGATCAGGTTGTCATAGGTGTAGTACCACTCTCCGTTTGGAAGATCCGGCAGGCCGAGCTCCTCCCTGTTCGCTTCCTTGCAGCGCGGATCGCTGCGGGATTTTTCGGTTATCGTGAGATACACCCCTTCGGTAAAGAGGCTTTTGAGAATCTCCTCCCTGTCATCCTGGTCGGAAGAAAGCACGAAGTCGTCGGCGATTGAATCGTTGGTGCCTGAAGAACCGCAGGATACAAAACAGGCGGCCATAAGCGCCGCCGCTGCAACATAAGAGACCCCGATGATTCGATTCTTCATGAACGCCCCCTATTCAATCCAAAATAAGACAAACCGAATTTTATCAGGGATGCGGAAATGCCGCAACGGCCATCCGCTTAGTGGGGGGCGCTCTCACCACCGAATCATACTGAAATGGTGCAAAATGTATCGAAGATGCGGAGCAGATTCTGCCGCTTCAATACTTGGCCTTGGGCAGACGGAATCATCAACCGCGCGGGCGGGACGGGGTAGAAGATCGGCATCGGATTGCATGGGTCCGAAAGACCGGAGCAGGTAAACTAACAGGTGATCCCGGGGATCTTGACGTCGCGTTCTTTTGCGCAGGCGATCGCCTCGTCGTAGCCGGCGTCGGCGTGGCGAATGATCCCCATCGCGGGGTCGGACTTCAGCACGCGCTCGATGCGCCGGGCCGCAGCATCGGTTCCGTCGGCGACGATCACCTGGCCCGCGTGCAGGGAGTAACCTATCCCGACGCCGCCTCCGTGATGAAATGAGACCCAGGACGCGCCGTTCACCGCGTTTATGAGTGCATTGAGGATCGGCCAGTCGGCTACCGCATCCGTGCCGTCCTTCATGGACTCGGTCTCGCGGTTCGGGGAGGCCACCGAACCGCAGTCCAGGTGATCGCGCCCGATGACTATCGGGGCCTTCACGATGCCCCTTTTGACTAGATCGTTGAAGGCTAGCCCGGCGCGGTGCCTCTCGCCGTAGCCCAGCCAGCAGATCCTCGCGGGCAGGCCCTGCCATGCCACCCGTTCCTGCGCCATATCTATCCAGCGAGAGAGCGCTGTGTTCTCGGGGAAGAGCTCCTTTATGACCCTGTCCGTCTCGTGGATGTCGGCGGGATCACCCGAGAGCGCCACCCACCGGAAGGGACCCTTGCCCTCGCAGAACAGCGGCCGGATGTAGGCCGGTACGAAGCCGGGGAAATCGAATGCGTTTGCAACGCCCGCGTGTTCCTTCGCCTGCGCGCGGATGTTGTTTCCGTAATCGAAAGTCGGCACCCCCATCCTCTGGAAGGCCAACATGGCCTCCACATGCTCTCCCATCGCACGCCAGGCCTCCCGCTGATACCGCTCCGGATCCTTTGCACGAAGTTCGAGGGCCTCTGTGTACTTTATCCCGTTAGGGACGTAGCCGTTGAGCGGATCGTGAGCGGAGGTCTGGTCTGTAACCATATCCGGC
This sequence comes from bacterium, assembly GCA_035405085.1. GTDB lineage: Bacteria > UBA10199 > UBA10199 > 2-02-FULL-44-16 > JAAZCA01 > DAONII01. Next base: position 2,222 of record DAONII010000220.1, read on the forward strand.
TTCACCCCTCGACGGACGAGTTCCGGATATACGTCGGCCGCATTAGCACAAAGGCCTACGGAGACCGCTTCCTTGTTTTTCAGTGCCTTATCGATCCTCTTTAAAGCTTCATCTAAATTATCATACATTTCATCTAAGTATCTGCTTTTTATTCTTTTTTCAATTCTTTCGCGGTCGACCTCGATTCCAAGAAATGCGGCACCGGCCATCGTCGCCGCAAGCGGCTGAGCCCCCCCCATCCCTCCGAGCCCGCCCGAGAGGATCCACCTCCCGGATAGCTCCCCGCCATAGTGCTTCCTCCCGGCCGCAGCGAATGTCTCGTAGGTCCCCTGAAGGATCCCCTGGGTACCGATATATATCCACGAGCCGGCGGTCATCTGACCGTACATCATCAGGCCCCTCTTCTCGAGTTCCCGGAAGTGGCTCCACGTGGCCCAGTTACCGACGAGATTTGAGTTCGCTATTATCACGCGCGGAGCGTCCGGATGGCTTCCGAGAATTCCCACCGGCCTGCCGGACTGCACGAGGAGCGTCTCGTCTTCGGAGAGTTCCTTCAGCGACGATATTATGCGCTCGTAGGAGGGCCAGTCGCGCGCCGCCTTCCCCGTGCCGCCGTAGACGACGAGGTCGCCGGGCCTCTCGGCGACATCGGGGTCCAGGTTGTTCATCAACATGCGCATCGCGGCCTCCTGCACCCAGCCCCTGCATGTGAGACCCCCTCCGCGCGGCGCCCTGATATCTCTGGTCATGGAATGCCTTCCTATGAAAAAGTTTCTATTCGTTACCCGGCCCTCGCAGATCGCGAGGTTTAGCAGTTGCCGCCACCTCCCTGACGAGCGCCCTCATCTCCGGACCGTTCCAGTCGACCGGCCCTGCCCGGCGCCA
>DAONII010000221.1:0-3095 GCA_035405085.1 bacterium
GAAAGTCGCCTCGGCCGCAGAAACGAAGAGCTCCTCAAGCGAGGAGCCCTCCACCCTTATGCCGATGTCTGCCGTGTGGTCTATGATCTGATAATTGATCAATTAACACCAGCCTTACGCCTGTTTTGATCACATCCAGTCGTAGGAGACGATGTCGGCGGACTCGAAGAAGTAGCCGAGCTCGAACTTCGCCGTCTCCGGGGCATCCGAACCGTGGACCGCGTTGCGCTCGATGTTCGTGCCGAAATCCCGGCGGATAGAGCCCTCGGCGGCCTCCTCCGGATTCGTGGATCCCATCGTCTCGCGCCACTTGGCTATCGCGTTCTCCCCCTCGAGCGCCATGGCCACGATCGGGCCCGAGGTCATGAACTTGACCAGGCTCTCGAAGAACGGCTTCCCCTCATGCACCGCGTAGAAACCCTGGGCGCGCTTCGCGTCGAGCTGAAGCATCCTCATCGCGACTATCTTGAGCCCTGCCCCCTCGATCCGGCCGCATATCTCGCCGATGATCCCCTTTTCCAGGGCGTCGGGCTTGATCACTGCAAAGGTGCGTTCGATTGCCATTGTTTCTCCTTTTCGATTAACCCCTTAGGGCGGGATAAGTAACTGAAGCCCGCGGAAGATGTAAACCTATTTCTTGGGTTGGGCTTTTTCTGAAGAAGCCTCGGGCTTCCTCTGTCCGGGCAGACCTTCACCGCCGGTATCGAGCGGCTTCGTGCCGCGCTCCTTTATGCTCTCGAGCCTCGCATCTATGACCTGCCGGTTAGGGTAGTCGCGGGCCGCATCCCTCGTGATCTCCCGCGCCGTACCCAGGTAACCCATCTCCTCCACGCATGTGGCCAGATGCAGCTCCGCCTCGGAGGCGAGCTTCGAAGTTGGAAACTCCTTCAAGAGCTGCTGGTAGTACGGCACCGCGTTGGCCGGCCTGTCCTCGAGAAAGAAGCTCTCGCCGGCAGCGAAGAGCGCCTGCTCGCGCACCCCGGGGGGCGTCTTCGGATCGTCGAAGAGCGGTTTGAGCTCGAGGCGCGCCTGAGCGAAGTTGCGCTTGGCCAGATAGGCGCCGACGAGCAGTATCCGGTAGCGGGTGCGGTCGGCGTTCTTTGGAAAATGCTTCAAAAGCGCCGAGTAGTCCTCTATCGCGTCGTCCATCCTGCCCAGCTTCTCGTTTAAGTGCGCGCGTCGCTCGCGCGCCAGCATGGACGTGTCGGAAAGCGGATACTCGTCGATGATGCGCCCGTAGGCCTTGATGGCGAGGGCATCGTCGGCGAGCATCGTCGCGCAAAGGTCGCCGACGCGCAGCATGGCCCCCGCGCGCCGGGGATCGTTTGGATAGCGGTCGATGAGTTTTCTGTAGGCCGCCACCGCGCCGTCGTTGTCGCCGAGCCCCACCTTCGCCTCCGCCTTCCTGTAGTCGGCATCGAAGCCCTCGGGCTTTTCGCACGCGCACACGGACGCGGCGACGGCAATGGCGAAGCATATTGTGACCGCACGACGCATCCGTTTTCCTTTCAGAGCTCAAGAAAGCTCAAAGGTCATAGGTCAAAGGTGAAAGGTGAAAGCTCAAAGGAAAACCCCTATATGCCTTGCTTTCAGCTTTGAGCTTTGAGCTTTGAGCTTCTATTCCTCGTCTTCCTCGTTCTCGGCCAGGCGGGCGACGGTGACGACCTTCTCGCCGGAGTCCAGGGATATGAGCCGAACACCCTGCGTGTTGCGGCCTATGGTGGATATCTCCTTCGCGCATGAGCGTATGACCTTGCCGCCGTCGGTGACGATCATAACGTCGTCGGCGTCGGTCACCTGCATGACCCCGACCACCGGCCCGTTCCGGTCCGTCACCTTTATCGTGATTATACCGGAACCTCCGCGCGACTGGATTCTGTACTCATCGCACGGGCTTCGCTTTCCGTAGCCGCGCTCGGTGACGGTGAGGATCGATGCATCCGTAGAGAGGACCTCCATGCCGACCAGCTCGTCCCCCTTGCGCAGCGTTATCCCCCGCACGCCGCGGGCGGAGCGCCCCATCGCGCGCACGTCGGCTTCCGGGAAGCGTATCGCCTGGCCCTGGCGCGTCGTCAGAAAGATCTGCTGGTCGCCCTCCGTGAGACGCACGGATATGAGCTCGTCCCCCTCGTCGACCGTGCTTGCGATTATCCCGCCGGAGCGCGGGTTCGAATAGGCCATGAGGTCGGTCTTCTTGATCACTCCCTCCTTAGTGGCCATCACTATGAATTTCCCCTCGGTGAACTCCTTCACCGGCAGCACCGCCGCGACGCGGTCGCCGCTTGAGAGATGGACGAGGTTGCTTATCGCCTGCCCCTTCGCGGTGCGCCCCATCTGAGGGATCTCGTGGACCTTGAGCCAGAAGACCCTGCCCGACGCGGAAAAGATGAGCACGTAGCTGTGCGTGGAGGCGATGAAGAGGTCCTCCACGAAATCCTCGTCGCGCAGCGTGGTGCCCTGCTTCCCCTTTCCGCCGCGCCTCTGCGCGCGGTAGATGCTTATCGGGTTGCGCTTTATGTAGCCGCGGTGGGAGACGGTGACGACCATCTCCTCCTCCTGGATGAGGTCCTCGACCTTTAGGTCCTCGCTTTTGCCCTGTATCACCGTGCGCCGCTCGTCGCCGTACTTCCCCCTTATTTCGGAGAGCTCATCGCGCACGATCTTGAGCACCAGCTTCTCGTCGGCGAGGATCGCGCGCAGCTCGCCTATGAACTTCTGGATCTCCTTGTGCTCCTGAACGATCTTGTCGCGCTCTAGGCCGGTGAGCCGCTGCAGCCTCAAATCCAGTATGGCCTGCGCCTGAAGCTCGGAGAGCTTGAAGCGCTTCATCAGCCCCTCGCGAGCCGCGGCCGGCTCCCTCGACTTCTTGATGAGAGCGACGACCTCGTCGATATTCTCGACGGCGACCTTGAGGCCCTCCAATATATGCGCGCGGGCCTCGGCCTGGCGCAGCTCGAACGCGGTTCGGCGGGTGACGACCTCCTTGCGGTGGTCGATGAAGTGACCGAGCATCTCGCGCAAGTTCAGCACGCGCGGCTGGCCGCCGACGATCGCGAGCAGTATGATGCCGAAGCCGGTCTGCATGGCGGTATGGG
>DAONII010000222.1:0-3075 GCA_035405085.1 bacterium
ACTCTTTCGGCGGTAACATCATCGATGCCGACATCGTTCGCTCCTCTGGCGCAGGCCAGGACAACTTCGGGTCGATGTTCCCGCTCGTCAACATCGAGTGGACGGTGAACTACCATAACTACGAGGTCGTCTCCGAGGGGGCAAGCGGCGGGCCGAAGGTGCTTCGCGCCTACGGCAGGATCGACGCCTACGACTACCTCGACCTCGACTTCATCGGCGACGTCGCCAAGGGAGTGGCCGGCATAGAGATAGCGTTCAACAACCGCTTCGACGACCGCGCGAACCCGTTCTCCATATACGAGGATCTCAAGTCACTGAGCTGGGATGTGGTGACCGACTACACGCTGGAGCCCGGAAAGAACTACGTCAGAATCGACACCACGTTTACGAACACCGGAGGCGAGGACGCGAAGTTTCCTGTCGGCCAGTTCATAAACGGCTCCGGCCAGAATTCGGTGCTCGTGCCGGGGGTAGGGTTTACGCCGGACCTAATGACGCAGGTCGGGACGAACACGCCGGCTATTATACTGGCTGCGTTCGACGGCGTGGACGTCTCCTACGGCTATTTTTACGACGCGGGGCAGTTCATCGATCCCTCCACCGGCCTTCCCTACACCACCACGTCCGTTTCCTTCTCGGGGCTCACCGGGCTGCTCTTCGGGGAGGAGTTTTTGAAGCTCGCCCCGCTCGGGAGCGGCGGCTCGCCGGAGATCAACTTCAGCGTCCCGGCCGGCGGCTCGCGTACGATAACCGGCTATTTCGTGGTGGGCGGCGGGTCGGCCGGCTCGGTTCTGGACACGGGCCTCTCGGCCCTCGGCGCGGCTGTGCGCCAGGTCTCCGGAGTGGTTAAGACCTCCGACGGCAAGCCGTACCCGGGGGCGACCGTCGCTGTGGCCTCGAAGGGCGCCACGGTAATAACGTACAGGACGGACGCGAACGGGAAATTCTCGGGAAACCTGCCAACCGGCGGCAACGACGCGTCAAGGCGCTTCGGCTCCGGCAAGTACAGCGTGATAGTCGACGCGCCCGGCTACCATCTGAACGGCACCTCCGACGCGGGCAGCTGCGAGCCCAAAGAGATAGACCTTAATTCCATGCCGGACGGGCAGATAGAGTGCACGCTGGGCGAGACCGGGGTCGTGGCGCTCTCCGGCCCGGTCATCGACGCGCAGACCGGCATGCCGGCGGTGGCTAGGCTCACGATAGTCGGCGAGGACCCTTCCCCGAACAAGCTCGGCAGCGCGGGCCGCTTCTATTCAACCTACGACTGGGACCAGCCCTTCGGCGTGTCGACCGTGCGCTACATAACCGCGAAGGGAACGTTCGACCTCACCGGTTCCTCCGAGATGAACCTCGAGCCCGGCACCTACCGCTTCGTGATCAGCCACGGTCCAGAGTACACCTTCGAGGAGTTCGTGGTGGACGTCGCGGCGGGCGAGAGGGTTCCGCTCGGGCCCGTCGAGCTAGCCAGGGCGGTGGAGACCCCCGGTTGGATATCGGTAGACTTGCACCTGCACCACATAGCGAGCCCGGACTCAGCCTTGACCCAGGAGATGAGGGTTCTATCCGCTGTGGGCGAGGGGCTCGACATCCTGCAGCCGACCGACCACGATTTCATAACCGACTATTCCTCGGCCCTGTCCAAATTAGAGGCGCAGGGGCTGATCCCGACCGGCAGCATAAGGACCTCCCCTGGCAACGAGATCACCCCGAACCATTACGGTCACTTCAACGTCTTTCCCCTCACGCACGACCCGGCCGACCCAGAGGGAGGGGCGTTCGACTGGAGCGGCTCCGACAGGGAGGATGTCTCCCCGGCGCCCGACTACGTGTGGACGGTTCCGGAGCTCATACCCAATCTGCGCTCCGACCCGGCCCGCCCGGTTATACAGCTTAACCATATAATGGACATGCCCACGGGGCTCCCTCTCGCCGCGGGCTGGGTCACGAGCCCGTTCTACATGAAGGGGTTCGGCGTGGCACCGCTTTCCACTTACGCCGATCCGCTTGAGAGGCGAATGCCTTCCGGCGGCGCAAACTTTCCCGTTCCGTTTGAGAGTTCGGGGCTTATCACCGCCGATTTCGATTCCATAGAGCTCATGGTCGGTTTCAATCTGAACGATCCGGGCATGCTCATGCGCTCGTCTCTGCCCACATGGTTCAATCTCTTGAACTTGGGCGTGACGGCCACCGCGACCTCCGACTCCGACAGCCACACGATCTTCGGAAACCCGATAGGACTCCCGAGAAACTTCATCGCGTCATCGGTGGACCCGCGCGACGGAAGGGGCAGCTTCGGCGGCATCAGCCTCTCGGAATACGCCGATAGCATACGCGCGGGGCGCGTCACCGTGTCGGCAGGCCCGGTGGTCATGATGAAGGCAACCTCCGCCTCGGGTGCTTCGGCCGGGATAGGGGATGTCGTATCGGGGAAGAGGGCGACCTTCACCGTGGAGGTGGGCGCTCCGTCCTGGGCATGGTTCGACACGATAGAGATATATGCGAACACCGAGCCGATACCGGCCGACGACGATACCGGGGAGCCTATGCAGGGAACGGCGGCCGACCCCTCGGTCTTCTACAAGCCATACCACGCGCCGGTTTACTCCTACGAGCCGTCCAAGTCCTTCAGGCTCATGGACGGGACGCTCGAGAGCTGGAAGGAGGACGGGGGCGTGATAACCGCGAGCGTGACCTTCGATATGGAGGTGACCGAGGATACCTGGGTGGTGGCGGTGGCCCGCGGGACGAAGGGAACGAAGGGTTTCCGCTCGCCCTTCCCGATCGTAACGCGTGCGATCCTGGACAGCTCGGTTCAGCCCGAGGGGTTCGACCCCTCCGACCTCACCGCGTTTCATGCGGACGAGGGCGTCACATCGACTGCCTGGGGGATTACGAACCCGATATTCATGGACGCCGACGGCGGCGGCTTCGCAGCCAAGTACGTGCGCGAGGGGATATCGCCGATCCGCTGACCCGATATCTTAGATCTGTTCAATGGCGGGCCCTCAGGATTTCGCTGGCTTAAGTTCAATCCTTCGATGCGGCTACGGCGGCCGCCACGGCGACACCGAT
>DAONII010000223.1:0-3074 GCA_035405085.1 bacterium
GGGCCCGTCGGGTCTGATAAGCCGCCACCTCTCGGGTGAGGTGGGTCGCGTCACCACCGCGGACCACCTCTCGGGTGAGGTGGTTCGCGTCACCACTGCCGGATAAAGGGGCTTCCCATGTTGATCGACGGCCTGCGGGTCATGGTGATAGGGATGTCGGTCGTTTTTTTTCTTTTGACGTTCATCGTCGTTTCGGTGGCCGTCTCGTCGCGGGCTATAAGGTTCTTCGGCCTCGACAGGGCTTTGGCAACTCAGGGGGATTCTTCAGCGGCCGCCGGGGATACAAGGGGCCATCTCGCCGCCGTCATAGCCGCCGCCGTAGCTCGCTTTCGAAGCGAAAGGAAATAGCCATGGCAGAGAGCAGAAGCATAGGGATAACCGAAGTCGCGCTGCGCGACGCCCACCAGTCGCTTCTTGCGACCCGGATGCGCACCGAGGACATGCTCGCGGCGGCCGAAAAGCTCGATTCGGTCGGTTACTGGTCGGTCGAGTGCTGGGGAGGGGCGACGTTCGATTCCTGCATCCGCTTTTTGCGCGAGGACCCCTGGGAGAGGCTGAGAAAGCTCAAGGCGGCGATGCCAAACACCCGGCTGCAGATGCTGCTTCGTGGCCAGAACCTGCTCGGATACCGCCACTATGCCGACGACGTAGTCGACGTCTTTGTGGAACGGGCCGCCGCGAACGGAATAGATGTTTTCCGTGTCTTCGACGCGCTCAACGACGTGCGCAATCTCTCCAGGTCCATCACGGCGGTGAAGGCGGCGGGAAAGCACGCGCAGGGAACCATCTCCTACACGGTGAGCCCGTTCCATACGAACGAGCTCTTCGTGGAGCTCGGCGTCGCCCTCGAGGGGATGGGCTGCGATTCAATATGCATAAAGGACATGGCCGGGTTGCTGACGCCGGCGGAGGGTTCGAAACTCGTAGCGGGTCTGAAATCGAAGCTGGGGATACCGGTATCGGTTCACAGCCACGCGACCACGGGTATGGCGACGACCACGCTCATGAAGGCGGTGGAGGCCGGCTGCGATATGATAGATACGGCGATTTCCTCCCTCTCGCTCGGAACCTCGCACCCGCCCACCGAGACGATGGTCGCGATGCTCGACAACACACCCTACAGCACAGGCCTCGACATCGGTATTTTGGGCGACATCGCGGCGCACTTCAGGGACATAAGGAAGAACTACAGCGAGTTCGAGAGCGCCTTCGCCGGCGCCGACACGCGGATACTCATAAGCCAGATACCCGGCGGGATGCTCTCGAACCTAGAAAGTCAGCTGCGCCAGCAGAAGGCGGAGGGGAAGATCGACGAGGTGATGCACGAGATACCCAGGGTCAGGAAGGACCTGGGCTATCCGCCGCTCGTCACCCCGACCTCGCAGATCGTGGGGACGCAGGCGGTGCTCAACGTGCTTCAGGGCGAGCGCTACAGGACGATAACCGCCGAGACGAAGGCCCTTCTCGCCGGCCGATACGGAAAGACTCCTGCGCCGGTGGATCCCGAGGTTCAGCGCATGGCGCTCGGTGACGAGAAGCCCGTCGAGTGCCGGCCCGCCGATCTGATTGAGCCCGAGCTTAAAAAGCTTGAGAGGGAGATCGGCAAGCGCGCCACTTCGATCGAGGACGTCCTCACCTACGCCCTGTTCCCGAAGGTTGCAGCCGAATTCTTCGAGGCGCGCGAGAAGGGCCTGCCGCCGCCTGCGGCGAAGCCTGCCCCGTCCGCACCCGCCGAGGGCCGCGCCCCGGCGGTCCAGTCCTCCGGCGGCAGGGGGCACTACACGGTGACGGTCGACGGGACATCCTACAGCGTCGTCGTGCAGGAGGGGGAGGGTCCTCTCGTTGAGGTGCCTTCGCGGAACCCGCAGACGCACCTGCAGACCGAGGGGGTGGCCGAGGACGTCGGCTCTAAGGTCATCAGCGCTCCGCTCGGCGGCAGGGTTATGCGGATACTCAAGAAGCCGGGTGACAAGTTGGCCGCGGCCGAGACCGTCATGGTCATAGAGGCGATGAAGATGGAGACGGAGATAAAGGCCTCCGAGGCGGGCATTTTGCACAGGCATTTCGTATCCGAGGGCGGGGAGTTCGCCCAGGGTCAACCGCTGTATGCGTTGAAGGTGACCGGAGCTTAGGATGAAGAGCATATACCTGATGCTGGCGCTGATGGTCGCTCTCTTTGCGGCTGCGCGCGCGTTGCCCGCGTTTGCAGAGGCCGGGCATGCGCCCGCCGCAGTCTCCGAAGCGAGGCCTGCCGGCCAGGCGCACGTGGAGCGCCTTGCCGGAATGGGTCACCTCTTCGGGGTGCTCTGGGAGACTACCGGCATATATCAGTTCGCCAACCGAAAGGTCGGCGACCCGGAGCCGGCCACGATGCTCATACCGCATGTCCCGGAGGACTACCCGACCGCTGCCGGATGGATGAAGCTCATAATGATATTCGTGGGCGGGGTCCTTCTCTATCTAGCGATTGCAAAGAAATTCGAGCCGCTGCTTTTGCTCCCCATAGGATTCGGCACGATCCTGACGAACATACCGATGGGCGGCATCGCCCTCGAGGGCGGGCTCCTCAAGTATTTCTTCGACATCGGGATAGCCACCGAGGTCTGTCCGCTGCTCATCTTCCTGGGGATCGGAGCGATGACCGACTTCGGTCCGCTCATCGCGAACCCGAAGACGGCCTTTTTGGGTGCCGCGGCGCAGTTCGGCGTCTTCGCCACCGTGCTCGGTGCGCTCTTTCTGACCAAATACGCCGGCTTCGCATTCACGCTCAAGGATGCCTGTTCGATAGGCATAATCGGAGGCGCGGACGGTCCGACCTCGATATTCCTGTCGAGCCAGCTCTCGCCGAACCTGATGGGCGCTATAGCCGTTGCGGCTTATTCCTACATGGCCCTCGTGCCGCTCATCCAGCCGCCCATCATGCGATTGCTCACCTCGAAGAAGGAGCGCATGATCGTTATGGAGCAGCTGAGGCCGGTTTCAAAGATGGAGAGGATAATCTTTCCGCTGGTGCTGCTCGTCGCCTGCATCCTCTTTTTGCCCACCGCCGCGCCCCTCATCGGCATGCTCGCGTT
>DAONII010000224.1:0-1412 GCA_035405085.1 bacterium
TCACCGCGATTTCGACGCACGCATTCTGCGGCAGCGACGAGGCGCCTACCGCGGTTCGGACGTGCCTGCCCTTTTGCCCCATGACCTGGACGAAAAATTCGCCGGCCCCATCCAAGACCTTCTGATGGTCGCGGAAGTCTGCGCCGCACGAGACGAAGCCGTCCACGCGCAAAACCCGCTTTATCTTCGACAGAGAGCCGCCTAGCTCGCGCCTTGCCACTGCGACGGACATCACCGCGGCGAGCCTCGCTGCCATCTTCGCGTTGTCGAGCCTCACCTCTACGCCGACGCGCCCGGGATACTGGATTCGGCCCTCCGAAAACGGCAACACGCCGCCCACGCAAAGGAGCTTGCCAAAGATTGCGGCACCGACCGACGAACCAAGATCCGCAGGCGGTTCGGGGAGGTCTATGAACAGTTCCTCCAGCTTGTCGTCGATATTCATGTGTTCTCCCGTCCGCCGTAGCGTGAATCGTAAGTCGTAAAACGTAACGCGTAACACGTGACACGTAACACGTTACACGTAACAGGGGTCTCGGGTCTCGGGTCTCGCGTCTCGAGTCTCGAGTCTCGAGTCTCGGGTCTCGGATCACGCCCCCTTCGGCTTGTAAACGAACAGGAATATGAGCAGCGGCGTTCCCTTGAGATTCCTGTACGCGGCTATCTCCTCCTCGCGGAAGAGCTGTCTAGCGGTCTCGTCTATGAATGACTCGCGCACGTCCACCACGCGCAACCCGACCTGCCGACAGAAGCGGTAGTAGTCCTCTATTCGCTGCACCCCTGAATCCGCGGGCCTGACCCTGCTGGCCCCGCGCTTCGCGTAGAGGCCGAACGGATGGTAGTCAACGAAGACCCCCTGTGAGCCCGGAGACATCACGCGCGAGAGCTCGCGAAAGGCGCGCACCATGTCGCCCTGCAGCTGAGTGGCAAGCCTTGCGACGACGTAGTTGAAGCGGTCGTTTTCGATGGGTAGCTTCGCGACGTTTCCCCTGACGACAAAGCCGCGCGAGGAATCCCCCTGCCTGCCTACGGAACCGCCGCCGATTTCCACGCCCAAGACGAGAGCGGCGTTCGCTCCAAGGAGCCTGCCGGACCATGAGACCGGCCCCTCGCCGACCTCGAGAGCCGCCTTGCCCTTGAGGTCCGGAAGCGCATTCGAAAGCACTTTCTGCGTGGAGGCCTCTATTATATCGCGGATGCGCGGCGCCGGTATCTGGCTTTCAACGGAGAGGATCGGCTGCACTCCGCCGCGCGTGGAGACTTGCACGGTGGCCTGCTTGGCCTTTCCTATGACGGACTCCACGACGTGGCCCAGGGCCTCCATCGCGCGGCGCATCGCCTGTTCAAATGACATGGACATTGCCCTGCAATGTAACGGAAATAGGCATTTGCGACAAACAAAAAGAATCCCC
>DAONII010000224.1:1512-3052 GCA_035405085.1 bacterium
GTCACGGGTTCCGTATTAAGACATTGGAGAAAACATGAAATTCACAGTATCCAGATCGGCGCCGGAGAGCTTCAAGGCGGACATCATAGCGATAGGATGCTACGAGCGCGAGCCCGAGGACGGAAAGGGCACGAAGCCCCCGGCACTCATAAAGCACGCCGACGGAGGAATATCGCTCGACAAGGCGATGGACGGCGAGCTCCACAGACAGATACAGGCGGAGAAATTCACCGGAGAGCGCGGAAGCAGCCGCATGTTTTTCACCGCCGGAAGGATCCCGGCGCGCTTCATCCTGATAACGGGGCTCGGACGCCGCGACAAGCTCGACCTGGAGGTCATGCGCGAGGCAGGTGCCAGGATGGCCCGCGCCGCGCGCGAAGTGAAGGCAACGAGCGTCGCCTTGGTTCTCGAACGCGGCTCGCTCGGATCCGCAACCGAATCCCAGTCCGCTCGCGACGATACCGCCGCCGCGAGGGCACGGGCGATAGCTGAGGGCATAATCCTGGGCAGCTACAGCTTCGAACTCTACAAGACCTCTAAGGACAAGAAGAGCCCGAAGCTCTCGCTCGCGACATTTCTCTACCAGGGGGAGGCCTCCTCCGTCCGTGAATCGATCGAAACCGGACGCTCGGGTGCCGAGGCGCAGCTTTTATGCCGCGACCTCGTAAACACCCCCGGGTCCGACGCCACGCCCGCGAAGCTCGCCGAAAAAGCGCGCGAGGTCGCAAAGAGGGCCGAACTCAAGGTCACGATCTGGGGCCCTGCCGAGATAAAGAAGGCGAAGATGAACTGCCTTTTCGCGGTGGCGAAGGGCTCCGCGGAGCCTCCGGCGTTCATCATAATGGAGTACAAGCCGAAGGACAAAACGCGGCTCACCGGTGTTTCCGCCCGCCCGCACGTAGCGCTCATCGGAAAGGGCATCACCTTCGACTCCGGCGGCATATCGATAAAGCCCTCGCGCGGAATGGAGCAGATGAAGGGGGATATGGCCGGAGCGGCGGCGGTTTTGGCGGCGATGGAGGCAATAGCGAAGGCGGCGCCGCCGATCGACGTTACCGCTTACATACCTATTGCGGAGAACATGCCCGACGGCAAGGCGCTAAAGCCCGGCGACGTAATCACCGCCCGCAACGGAAAGACAATCGAGATCATATCGACCGACGCCGAGGGCAGGCTCGTTCTGGCGGACGCGCTCGCATACGCCTCCGAATCCGAGCCCGATGCGATAGTCGACCTCGCCACGCTCACCGGCGGCGCCGCGTACTGCTGCGGCGAGCTCTACACGATAGCGGTCGGCACAGACCAGAAGCTCTTCGACAGGCTGAGGCGCGCTGCCGAAGCGACCGGCGAGAGGATATGGCAGCTGCCCATGGTCGAGGAATATCGCAAGGGCTACACCTCCGGCATCGCCGATTTAAACAACAGCGGCAAGGGTAAGGCGCAGACGATCCTCGGCGGAATATTCCTTCGCGAGTTCGTCGAGGACCTCCCGTGGGTGCATCTCGATATCGCCGCGTCGTCGTGGACAGACGAGGAGCTG
>DAONII010000225.1:0-3042 GCA_035405085.1 bacterium
AGGTGCGATTCGAGCTCGTCGATTAGCTCGAAGGGGTCGCGCCCCTCCCTGTCCATCTTGTTCATCAGGGTCATTATCGGCATCCGCCGGTCGCGGCAGACCTCGAAGAGCTTCTTCGTCTGCGACTCGATCCCCTTTGCGGAGTCGATGACCATCAGCGCGCTGTCGACTGCGGTCAAGACCCGGTATGTGTCCTCGCTGAAGTCTGAGTGTCCGGGGGTGTCGAGGAGGTTTATCTCGCGGTCGGCGTAGGAGAACTGCATCACGGAGGAGGTTACCGATATGCCGCGCTTCTTCTCTATCTCCATCCAGTCGGAGGTGGCGAACTGCTCGGCGCGCTTGGCCTTAACCGTGCCGGCCATCTGGATCGCGTTTCCGAACAGGAGCAGCTTCTCGGTTACGGTTGTCTTTCCCGCATCCGGGTGCGATATGATGGCGAAGGTCTTTCGCCTCGCTATCTCGTCCCGTGCCCTTGCGTCTATTTCCTGCATCGCATCGTTTCCTCTTTCGGGCAAGCCCCCAATCCATCGGATCCGGCGGCGACACTTACGGGCAAGGGAGGGCGCGGTCAAGGCATTAAAGCCGGCGCCGTTACCGCCACTGTCTTCCACCGCACCTTGTCGGTGACTGAGCTCCCAACCGGACTCGACAGTCAAACGGTCAAAAAGATATGGGGCTGGCGCTCCCAACCGGACTCGAAGGTCAAACGGTCAAAAAGATATGGGGCTGGCGCTCCCAACCGGACTCGAACCGGTGTCTTAGCCTTGAGAGGGCTATGTCCTAGACCGCTAGACGATGGGAGCGCCAGCCCCACATTGGAGCCGGCAGCAAAATCAAGTTTTCAAATCTTCCCTCAACCCGACGCGATCGGGCTTCCCCCCTGCGTACCGCCCCGCCACAACACCAAACTTCGTGGCGGGTCACTCCGGGGGATCCGCATCCGTAATCACAGCGTCTGAACACTTCTCAGCCGCTGTTCGACGGCTGCGCATGTCCTAGACCGCTAGACGATGGGAGCGCCAGCCCCACACAAGAGCCGGCAACACATTCAGGTTTTCAAACGCCTGGCAGATCCGCTGCAATAGTGCCGCGGAAAGCCGGTTGCCTCTAGCAGATCGTTCCCCGGCAGGCAAGCCTTAAATTCCCATTGATTTCAGGCTATTGTGAGTGTTAACCGCACTGACCATGTCGACGGAAATCAAACCCGCGGTCCTTCTGCTCGGCCCCACCGGCTCAGGCAAATCCCCCTTGGGCGACCTCCTAGCGAAAATGATAACTTGGGCACATTTCGATTTCGGGGCAAGGCTGCGGGCAATAGCGGCAGATCCTCACTCCGGAACTGTCACAAAGGAGGAGCGCGAATACATTTTAGGGTTACTCTCCAGACATGCCCTGTTTCCCGATAACCGCTTCCCGATCGTAGCGAAGATCCTCCGGACTTTCGTAGATGAAAACTCATCGGCTCCGGGCTTTATACTCAATGGCATGCCTCGCCACAAAGGTCAGGCTCGGGCCATAGAGGAGATTCTCGGCATCCTTCTCGTCGTCTCCCTAGATTGCAAAGCTAAAGTCTCCGCTGAAAGGATAAGGCGAAGGCTGGATGGTTTGGGCGCCGACCACGCTGGACGTAAAGACGACACCGCTGATGCCCTGGTCGTTAAGCTTCGACTATTCACCGAGCGCACCGAACCGCTCATAAACCACTACAGGTCCCGGGGCGCAAGGATAGTGACTCTGAGGGTCGAGGAGAATACTTCTGAGGAAACGCTCGCCCGGACACTCCTTCCCGAGTTTTTCACGGGCTTGACCGGGCCTTCAAAATCTAGTCTGGTCTCCTCATGTGGAAATTCCGCAAAAGCCCGCGCATCCAAAAGGCCGCGTGGGCCGTAGGAATCGGCCTTGCCGCGGCTCTGTTGGCACTCGCCCTCACCTGGTTCCGCCTCTTCGCCGCCTGGGAGCTCAAAACCTACGACCTGCGCATGCAGGCATTCAAGGACCTGCGCCCCTCCCCCCAAAACGTGGTGATGTTCTACGTGAACGAGGACTCGCTGCGCTTCATGGAGGGGCACGGGATCAAGTGGCCGTGGCCGCGCGAGATCCAGGCTTCGGTACTCGAGTTCTGCCGCCGGGGCGGAGCGAAGGCGGTCCTCTTCGACATCTTCTTCTCCGAGGATTCCGTATACGGCGTCGACGACGACAAGGCGTTTGCAGAGGGGATAGAAGCGGGTCCGCCCTCCTACTTCGTCCTGTTCCTGAGCAAAAACGAGGGCGATCCGGACCCGCGCATAGAGAGGATCCTCGAAAAGAGCGCCCTGCGGCTTGCCTCCCCGCTCCCGCAGTTCATGCCCTCCCTCAAGTCGATGAAGTCGCTCCCGGTGGATGGCATCGTGGAGTCGGCCGCAGGCTTCGGCAACGCGCAGATGCCGCCGGACGACGACGGCACCTACAGGCGCATATGGCTCGCCGAAAGGCTGGGCTCCGACGCAATACCGTCGATACCCCTCGAGGTAGCCTCAGCTGCCGATGGAAGACCCGCGATCGATTGGACGAACAATAGGAGCTTCCTCTTCGGGAATACCGAGGTCCCGCTCGACACCGACGGCAGGATGATGATCAACTATTACGGCGGCGTCGACACCTTCCCGAACTATCCGCTCGCGCAGGTGGTAGCCTCGGAGGCCGCGATCGACGCTGGGATGGCGCCCGACATCGACCCCTCCGTCGTGAAAAACAAGATAGTCATAATAGGAGTCGCCGCGCCCGGCCTCTACGACTTAAAGCCCACCCCGCTCGCGCGCGTCTTCCCGGGCCCCGAGGTCCACGCCACGGTCATCGAGAACCTTTTGACCGGCGATTTCATCACCCCGTTTTCGGCAGCCGCAATAGCCTCCGCGGTTATCGCCTCCGGGCTCCTGGCCGCAATCGGCCTCGCGGCGATAGGCTCGACCGCCGGCATGGGGGCCTGGCTTGCCGGAACGCTGTTCGTCATAACCGGTGCCGCGTTCGCCCTCTTCTGGAGAGGGGTATGGATGCCGCTCTTCG
>DAONII010000226.1:0-3004 GCA_035405085.1 bacterium
GCTGTGAATACGTGTGTATCCGCAGATAGCCCACCTTCCGACCGCCCATCTCCATCACGCCGGTGGGAAACGGACGCTCTTTGCGCGATATGAAGGATTCCGGCAGCGGAACGAACGTATCCGGCATGCCGATCTTTAAGTAATCGCCCGCCTTTCCGTGGCCAGACTCCCAGTTTCGAAGCCTCTCCAGCGGAGAGATCCGATCATGAGCTCTTCGAAGCCCTGCCGCCTTCCCCCCGCCCAGGGATATCCCGGGGTCGTTTAACTCAGCAAGCTCATCCCCCTTTCTTTCCCACTCGAGCGATATATTCCGCACCGTGCCGTCGCCGCGAACCGCCACGGCGATTTCGCACGCGCCATCCGGCAGACGGGGCAACGAACTCTGCCGACGAGAGGTGAGCATCGCGGTTGCAAAACGCTCGGCGGTCCTCGGGTTACCCTCGCCCAAATATTCGAGCAGTTCTGCCCGCTCATCCTCGGGCGACCTGCCGCAAAGGGAGAGGATTTCGTCGCCGACCTCGAGTGATATCCCCTCCGGCATTTGCTTCATGTCCACGGAAGCTACGAAGAAACGGCCCTCGTATTCCTCTATCTCGAACGGCAGCTTCGCGATTGCGTTGGACGGAAAAGAAAAAAATATGTGCGAGTCTTTGAACGAAACGAGGTATCTGGCGATCTCCTCGTAGAAAGCGAGATCGTCGATCCGCCCCCCGGCCCGGCTGAAGAATTTTCTCGAACTCTCCTCGAACGACAGACCCAGGAGCTCCTCCTTCCACGCGCGCGGGGCATAGCCGCGCTCGAGGATGCCGACGATCATCGCGGCATCGCTTTGGCGCTGCCCCTTCGTGAAGCCGCCTGCGTACTCCTCCGGCCCGTCGGGATCCGGCACAAAAGCTCCCGGTTCATCTTCCGGCCTCGATTCCGCCGGCGCCGCGCTTGAATTTTCTTCGGCGAAATCGCCCGAGGCGTCGCTGCACGATGCCGAAAAAACAAAAAGAAACAGCATGGGAAAGATCAGCGCCTGAAGCTTCATGGATACCCCTCCGATCGCGCGGAAAGTTCCGATTATTATGGCCGCACGAATTTGTTATCGCCTCCCCGCCAGGGGAGTTGCTATAAATTTCAAGGGGTTACGTTGCGTCACGCTGAAGGGCAAAGCTCCCATCTCCCCGAGATCCTTGCTCTTTTTCTTGCCATGGGGGCGCGCTTGCCCTAATTCTTGCCGCCCTATGACAGACGAACTGCAAAAGCTGGGCTTCAAGTGCGGAGTCGAGATCCACCAGCAGCTTCTGACCGAGAGAAAGCTCTTCTGCCGCTGCCCTGCCGCCAGATACTCCACCGAGCATCACGCCGAGGTCTTGCGCCACATGAGGCCCACCCTCTCGGAGATGGGGGTCTACGACGGCTGCGCGCTCATGGAGTTCAAGACGAAGAAGGAGATCCTCTACCTGCTGAACAAGGAGTCCGTCTGCACATACGAGATGGACGACACCCCTCCGTTCCCGATAAACCAGCAGGCGCTCGATATAGCGATAGAGCTGGCCCTGATGGTCGGCTGCTCCATAGTCGACGAGATGCATCTGGCCAGAAAGCAGTACCTCGACGGCTCCATTCCAACTGGCTTCCAGAGGACGGGCATCGTCGGCATCAACGGCGGGATACCGTTCGAGGGAAAGCGGATAGGCATTTCGCACTTCTCTATAGAGGAGGACGCCTGCCGCGAGGTGACAGACGAGGGCCACCTCATCCGCTTCCGCACGGACCGGCTCGGGATGCCTCTCATAGAGGTCGTTACCGACGCATGTTTCAAGAGCCCAGAGGAGGCATCGCGCGGCGTGCGCCACATCGGCAGGATCCTTCGCGCGACGGGCAAGGTCCGCACCGGTATAGGCGCGGTGAGACAGGACGTGAACGTTTCGATAGAGGGGGGCAGGCGCGTCGAGATAAAGGGGGTGCCGCGCTACCAGCTAATCCCCGCGCTCACCAGAAACGAGGCGCTGAGGCAGAAGGCGCTTCTGGATATCCAGCGTGAGCTCAAGGTACGCAAGATAACCGCCGAAAACCTCGAGACATATGAGGCGGACCTGACAGAGGGGCTCAAAAACACCCGCTCCCCGAACCTCGCGAAGGCCCTCGAAAACGGTCACAGAATACGAGGCATACGCCTCGGCGGTCTGGGCGGCATACTCAACACGCCTACACAGCCGGGGAGGATGTTCTCCTCCGAGCTTGCCGGGAGGGTGCGCGTCATCGCATGCCTCGACGAGATACCGAACCTCTACCACACCGACAACTACCCGGAATACCCGCGCTCGCATATAGACCTGCGGTCGATACGGCTGGGGCTCGAACTCAAGGAACGGGACGTCGGCGTGATCGCCTGGGGGCCGGAGGCGGACACCATCACCGCAATGCAGGAGATACGAAACAGAATCGTGGAGGCTCTCGACGGCGTGCCCTGCGAGACGCGCCAGCACCTGCGCGACGGCCTCACCGACTTCGAGCGCATCCTCCCCGGCGCCGACCGCATGTATCCGGATACGGACCATCCGCCGGTCAGGATAACGCCGGAGCGCGTCGAAAAAATACGGGCGGGGCTCCCCGAGCCGACCTATGCGGTCGAGGAGCGCTTAACTGAATACGGCCTCCCGAAGGACACGCTGCGGGACCTCGCCCTTTCGAAGCGCATCGGCCTCATCGACAGGATGGCAAAGGAGAAGCGCGACATGAAGCTCGTGGGGAGGCTCGTCGGACAGGCAACGCGGTCGCTTGCCCGGCAGGGGATAGACACCTCTCATATCCCCGACGAGGCGCTCGCCTCCCTGATCTCTGCGTGTGAGGAGACGAAACTCAAGGCCAAGTTCTACGAACAGGCCCTGTCCGCGCTCGCCGCCGATCCTTCGCTCGACATCGCCACGATGGTCGCCTCGTTTCCAGACGAAGCCAACCCGTCGGCTTCCGCATAGAAATTATTTAATAATCAAGTGCTGGGTTTGAAGAAGCG
>DAONII010000227.1:0-3002 GCA_035405085.1 bacterium
TCCCGAAAGGAAGAGCAGGATTTTAGCGCTCGAGGCGAAGGCCAGGGGAAAGTGGATAATCGGCCCGGCGACGGTAGGCGGGATAAAGGCGGGCTGCTTCAAGATAGGCAACACCGCCGGCACGATAGACAACATCGCCGAGTCGAAGCTCTTCAGGCCCGGCAGCGTGGGTTTCGTTTCGAAGTCCGGCGGCCTCTCAAACGAGTGCTACAACATCATCGCGCGCAACTCCGACGGCCTCTACGAGGGGATAGCTATAGGCGGAGACGCTTACCCGGGCTCGACGCTCCTCGACCACATCCTGCGCTACGAGAGGATCCCTGAGGTGAAGATGATAGCCGCGCTCGGTGAGATCGGCGGCACCGAGGAGCTAAAGATCGTGGACGCCCTCAGGGAGGGAAGGATAAAAAAGCCGCTCGTCATCTGGGTTACCGGAACGTGCTCCAAGATGTTTCCCGCGGGGGTGCAGTTCGGTCACGCCGGCGCGAAGGCCGACTCCGCGCTCGAGACCGCGGACGCTAAGAACGCGGCGCTTCGCGAGGCCGGCGCGGTCGTCCCCGAGTCGTTCGACGACTACGGCGATGCGATAAAGAAGACCTACGAGGCCCTGGTGAAGGAGGGAAAGATCATGCCCGCACCCGAGAAACCCGCTCCGAAGTTTCCGATGGACTACGCCCAAGCGCTGAAGGAAGGCGTGATCCGCAAGCCCGCTTCGTTTACATGCACGATATCGAACGACAGCCTCGAGGAGTGCACCTATCTCGACACACCGATATCGAAGGTGATCGAGGAGGACATCGGCATAGGCGGGGTCATCGGCCTGCTGTGGTTCAGGAGAAGGCTGCCGAAGTTCGCCGCGAAATACCTCGAGACGGTGCTCATGCTCACCGCTGACCACGGCCCGTGCGTCTCCGGTGCGCACAACGCGATAGTCGCCGCGCGCGCAGGTAAGGATATCATCTCCTCGCTCGTCTCCGGGCTTCTCACGATAGGCCCGCGCTTCGGCGGCGCGATAGATGGCGCCGCACAGAACTTCAAGCGCGCCTTCGAGGCGAAGCTGGCGCCGGAGGATTTTATAAGCGATATGAAGGCGAAGGGGATAAATATCCCCGGCATCGGCCACCTGGTCAAGAGCGTGACGAACCCGGACATGCGCGTCACCATGCTCAAGAAATTCGTGAACGAGAATTTCCCGCAGCACAAGCTTCTGGATTACGCCCTCGAGGTCGAGGCGATAACGACACAGAAGAAGGGGACGCTCATACTCAACGTCGACGGCTGCATCGGGATAACGTTCGTCGATCTGCTCTGGTCCTGCCCGGATCTCTTCAACAAGGAGCAGGCCGACGAGATAGTAGATCTCGGCTGCCTCAACGCGCTCTTCGTCGTCGGGAGGTCCTTGGGCATCTTCGGCCACGTCTTCGACCAGAAGAGGCTCAAACAGCCGCTCTGGCGCGTCCCCTACGACGACGTAGCGTACATGACGGATATGAAGTGACTCGCGAAGCGAGTCATCCTGAGGCGAAGCCGAAGGATCCCGTGTAGGGTCAAGCCGGTTAAAACTCAAGCGACAAAAAAGCCCCGCGCTTGGCGCGGGGCTTTTCAAATTTCCGTCTTTCCCTCAATTCTTTTCGGGGATGGGTTTACCGCTCTCGTCCGTGCAGTTTCCGTCAACGCAGCGGCTGGGGCGCGGGCTTGGCTTTGCGGCATCCTCTATCCCGTTGCAGATCCCGTCGTTCAGGGTTTTTCTCAGGAGGGTTTTCCCCCCGTTTCCCATGAAGACGAGCGGGGCGATATCTATCGCCTTTTTGCACCAGTTCTCCTTCGCCTCTTTTAGTGTCGATGCGAGAACGGTCGGGACCTTCGATTTCTTGACTCCGGTGCTCTCGGGCGTAGTGTACTCGATGACTCCGGAGGCCATGTAAAGAGGGGTGCCCATCGCGATGATCTTAAGCCCCTGGCACTTGCCCTTATCGCAGAACTTCTCCTTCGAGAATTCGAGCGCTTTTTTCACCTCGTCTTTGTCGTTAAGATTGATCTTCGAATCCGCGCAGACCACCGTCCAGGGCGCCTTGCTCGCTTCACTCTGCATGCAGCCCTTGGCAGACTTATCCTCTGAAGCGCAGACGAGGACCTCGGCGTGCGACTTTTTTTCAGAGCAGCCAAATGACCAGGCCTGACTTGAGCTGTCCCTGTATTCGACGAGCGCTCTTCGGCACTCGGCAACAACCGGATTTGTGACCTTGCTCATCGCGTCCTCCGTATGGTCGATTTTTCTATACTGTATTATCGGTGCTCAGGTGCCAAAGTTGCGCTGTTTTTTTTCCGAAAAAACGCCTATTTCCACTGTTTGCGAATGATTTCACGGATTCGACGGTGTCGATTTGGCCCCTCGCAGCCCATGACCTTGCGGCATTCATGCGGTTTGACCGGGTGAATGCCGCAGAGTCCGTCCCGCTTCAGGAATATGCACTCGGTAGTGCCCGGTTTCACTGCAGGTGAGAGGGCCGCGATACCCCCTTCGATGTGCTCCTTGCAGAATTTCCGCACGAATTCGGTTTCCGTGAGATTCAGGAATGTCGCGGCCGGCGCTATCTCGCCGGGGAGAAACCACCCGGGCTCGCGCCTGCAGCACTCCCGGCACTTCTCGCAGGAGCAGCCCTGTTTCTTTGAGGCCATAAAAAACCTTAGACGATATAATGGCGCATCAGCTGGAGGGAAAAGACGTCTTTTCGCGCTCGCCGAATATCGCGGTGCCGACGCGGACTATAGTCGCGCCCTCCTCGATGGCGACCTCAAGGTCGTGGCTCATGCCCATCGACAGCTCCGGCAGCCTGGTGCCCAGTTTCTTTGCCGCGTCGTCGCGAATCGCTTTGAGCCTGCGGAAGAAGGGGCGCCCCTTTTCCGGGTCCTCGTCGTAGGGGGGGATCGTCATGAATCCCATGAGCTCGACGTCCTCGATTGCCGCAACGGAGCGCGCGAGTTGAGTTGCGTTCTCCGGT
>DAONII010000228.1:0-2996 GCA_035405085.1 bacterium
TATACGTACAGGTCGATGCTCTTCTGCGCGAACCACGGTTCGAACGACGTATCGAGCTTCAACTTCGACAACAAGGCCCCATCCCTTCAGCTCTTCTCCACGACGAACGCCCCGTCGGGAGGCGCGTACCCGGCGAGCATAGGCGTCGACGTCGAATCGCAGCTCGCGTTCGTCGCGAATACGCAGACCATAGGCGTATTCGATTTCTCCTACGCTGACGGCGTGCTGACTCAGATCGGATCTTCCGTCTCCGCACAGGGAACCGGGGTCATGGCGATAGCGGTCGACTCGGAGCACGACGTCGTCTTCACCGCGAGCTCGGCCGACAACACGGTCTCCTCCTTCATATACAACCCCGATACCGGCGAGACCGCGTACGCCTACACGATAGGCAGCGGAGGCACGTTTCCGCGCCGGATTGCGCTCGACGAAACGAACAGGCTGCTCTTCGTCGTGAACCGCGATTCGCCGAACATCGGCGTGTTCAAGTACCAGACCGACGGGGCCCTGGAGGCAGTCGCCGGCTCCCCGTTTGCGGTATCCGGCACCCAGCCGACCTCCGTGGCCGTGGACCCGGATTCTTCGCGCAGGATCGTATTCGTAGCGCTCTCCGGCTCCGCGGAGGTGGAGAGCCTCGCCTACAGCACCGCAGGCGCCCTTACTTCCAAAAAGAGGGTTTCGTCCGACGGGACAAGGCCATACGATCTGGCCGTGGATTCCGCAGGCCAGCTGATGTTCGTGATAAACCAGGACAGCCGTACGATGAGCAGCTTCGTGTACGACTCGGAGGGGACGATGACGCTGGCGGGTTCGGTCGGAACCGGTGGCGCCACGCCTTATGCCGTCGCGCTCGATGCCGCAGCCGGGCACGCCTTCGTCGCGAACGAGGGCGCATCCTCGATCGGCCTTTTCACCTACGACTCCGCCGGAGCCCTTTCGGCCGTGGGCCTTACGGTCAGCTCGAACGGCACAAACCCAAGGGGCCTCGTCTTCGTTCCATGACCTCGGTCCATTTCATTTCTCTCGGCTGTCCCAAAAACCTCGTGGACTCCGAGGTGATGCTGGGCCTTCTGATTGAGGCCGGTTTTTCACTCACCGAGGACGCCTCTTCCGCCGAGGTTATCGTGGTGAACACCTGCGCGTTCATCGAGGACGCGAAGAGGGAGGCTATAGACGCTCTCCTGGAGATGGGGGAGATGAAGAGGGCGGGGCGCTGCCGCCTGCTCGTGGCCGCCGGGTGTCTCCCTCAGCGCTACAGGGAGGAGCTCGCGAAGCTTCTGCCGGAGGTGGACGCGTTCATCGGCGCGGGGGATTTCCCGCGTATCGTCGAGATCCTGGGGGATAGGTTGAAATCCCCTGACGTCAAAACCGAAGAGCGGTCCGTTTGCGTCGGCGCCCCGGAGTATCTCTACGACCACATGTCACCGCGCCTGCAGATCACGCCCGCGCACGCGGCCTACGTGAAGATCGCCGAGGGCTGCTTCCACCCCTGCTCGTTCTGCATCATTCCGAAGTTGCGGGGCAGGTTCCGCTCCCGAAGGCCGGAGTCGGTCGTCGAGGAGGTGAGGGGGCTCCTCGGTAGGGGGGTGCGCGAGATAAACCTCGTTGCGCAGGACTCCACCGCGTACGGCCGCGACGTCGGATCCGATATAGCCACCCTTATGGAGGAGCTCGCCAGGCTCCCCGGCCCGAAATGGCTGCGCCTTCTCTACTCGTATCCGCACGGTTTCCCGGACCGTCTCATCGAGGTGATTCGCGACAGCCGCGACGTGTGCAAGTACGTGGACGTTCCGATACAGCACATAAGCGACCGCGTCCTTCGTTCTATGAAGAGAAAGGGCGCGGGGGCGGAGATAAGGGAGCTTGTCGGCAAGCTCAGGAGAGAGATACCCGGCGTATCTCTGCGGACGAGCCTCATCGTCGGATATCCCGGCGAGACGCAGGAGGACTTCGATATGCTCCTGGATTTCGTATGCGAGGCGCGCTTCGAGCACCTGGGCGTCTTCACCTACTCACCCGAGGAGGGCACCGCCGCTTCGCGCCTCAAGGGGCGCGTAACTCACGAGGTTGCCGCGCGGCGGCGCGACGAGATCATGGACGTGCAGCGCGACATATCGCTCGAGAACAACCGGCGCTATCTCGGCAGGCGGTTGCGCGTGCTCGTGGAGGGGGTCTCGCCCGAGAGCGATCTTCTGATCGCAGGTCGCCACGAAGGGCAGGCGCCCGAGATCGACGGGGTCGTCTACATAAACGACGGCAGCGCGGCCCGAGGGGAGTTCGCCGAGGTCGAGATAACCGAGGCGCACGAATACGATCTCGTGGGCAGGACCATCGCGCCCTGAGGTCTGTAAAGATGAGGGTTTGATGCAAGTTAGAATGTGTATACGAAGAGCCCGCTTATGAGTTTCGGAGAAAACCACGTGGACTTGGGCGGCATGATCCCGCCTTCGTCGGCGATCTTCATGATGTCCGCGATCGTGACGTCCGCGAGCGGCCGCTCGTTTGGAGCCCCGTCCCATTCGTAACGGTAGACCAGAAGCTCGTCGTCGGGGAAGATGACGACCGGGAAGAAGTTGTAGGGCTCCTCGCCCGTGTGCTTAGGGTTCTTCGACTTTCGAAGCGCCCGCGTGCGGGAGCCCACCGCAGAGCGGTGATGGCCGTCGGCGATGTAGAGGGCAGGGAGAGCCCCGAAGACCTTTGCTAGTTCATCCTGATTCACCGCCCGCCAGAGGATGTGGCGCGCGCCGTCCGGGCCCATCACGTCGTAGAGCGGCTCTCCCGAGGTCGAAACGGCGATCGCCTCCTTGACCGCCGGCGAGGTGCGGCACGCGAAGAGTACCGGCTCCGCGTGCGCGGATAGTGTATCGGCCACCCGGGCCCGGTCGTCCTCCTTCTCCTTGCGCGTCTTCTCGTGCTTCTTTATGAAACCGGCGTCGTAGTCGTCGGCCGCCGCAGCGCAGACGAGGCCGGTCTGGGCGTGGCCGCGGTGTTCAATC
>DAONII010000229.1:0-2984 GCA_035405085.1 bacterium
CAACTGTTCGGATTTCGGTCAATCAAGGGCCAGCTTGATGAGCGTGCGTATGTTACTGCGATCGCTCCCTATCGAATCCTCCCCTTTCGGAGTCTCCAGGACCATAGGAATGCGCGTGAGGCGCTTGTCTTTCATTATCAGCCGAAAGCCCGACAGGCCTATGTTGCCCTTCCCGATATGGGTGTGGCGGTCCAGGTGGCTCCCGCACTCGCCGAGGCAATCGTTCAGATGAATCGCGCACAGTTTTTCAAGGCCGATCCATTCGTCGAAGAGCCGCCACATCGATTCGTAGCTTTCGCGCCTACGGAAATCATAGCCGGCGGCAAAAGCATGACAGGTGTCAAAGCAGACGCAGAGCCTTTCGCTCGCGCCAACCCCGCCCATTATCGCGGAGAGCTCTTCGAACGTCCCTCCGAGCGAGCTGCCGGCGCCTGCCGTCGTCTCGAGAGCGATTCGTGCCTTCGCTTCAGGCACAAGATCGAAGACCCGTTCTATCGCCTCCGAGGCGCGGCGAACCCCCCAATCCCTGCCCCTGTCCTTGGGCGAACCGGGATGGATGACGACGAAGGGGAGCCCGAGTCTGTCGGCGCGCTCAAGCTCGGATGCCATCGCCCTCACCGACTTCTTGAATATCGAAGAATCCGGAGCCGCGAGATTTATAAGGTACATGGCATGCGCGAATGCTAGATGCACCCCGCCGGCCCCCATCTCGCGTGCGAACTCTTCCGCCTCCCCCTTTGAAATCGGCCTCGTGCGCCACTGCCTGTTCGAGCCGGTGAAGAGCTGAATCGCCGTACAGCCTATCTCACCGCCCGTTCGAGGGGCATTCGACAAGCCGCCGGCTATCGAACAATGGGCCCCCAAAAGCCTCGGCCTCGGTATCTTCACGGTTTTCATCCCATCTTTCTATCCCCGGAGCGAAGCCTTGGCAACAGGCCAGGCATCCTATTGAAATTATTGGAATTA
The DNA here is from genome assembly GCA_035405085.1 of bacterium. Classification (GTDB taxonomy): domain Bacteria; phylum UBA10199; class UBA10199; order 2-02-FULL-44-16; family JAAZCA01; genus DAONII01. The sequence goes on from DAONII010000229.1 coordinate 967, forward strand.
TATTCAAAGGATCATACCCCTTTTTCGGGCAACTATTCTGACGAACCGCCGATAAGTCTATTGGATATTACCGGAGATGCCCATGCCATCTACAGATATCAAAAAGGCGAGCTTATACGAACTCGCCGCGAGGTTTCACGATGCGACTCTCGGCCGGATAGGAACCGACGAGCACGAGGTCTGTTCTATCCTCGGGGAAGTATACGGACGCGGCTCCAAAGACGAATTCGAAGCACACATTGCAAAGTACGAAACGCTGACCGGGACGACCAACGATAGCAAGTTTCAAAGTCCGGTCGGGAGGATACTCTCGGACGAGATGAGCGGCACCGAACTCAGAAAGGCCCAGGATATATGGAGGGACGGAAAGCCGTCCAATTCCGGAAGCAACGTCGACTACCTGATGCAGGGAATTGTGAACGGCTTCGGCGATATCGGGGAACTCTTTTATGAGCACCCCGTGGCAGCCACCGGAGCCACGATAATGGTCGGCGGGGTGATAATCGCCGGCGCTGTATTGGAGATACCGGCGATCGTCATCGGCAGCGCGATCCTCGCCATAGGCGTCGGCGCCTTCGAGGCCTCAAGCGCCGTATACCATTCGATAAAGGCGACCAAATCGAAGAACCGCGAAAAGGAAGTCGAACACCTCAAGGAAGCTGGAAAGTCGATATCCGGATTCGCTATGGCCGCGACCGCCCTGAAGGCCGCGTCTGGTCCGGCGCTTAGAAGCGCCATGGGGATCGGCACCGCCGCGAAGATAAACACGGCGGCCGAAAGCGGCAAACAGGCACCGGGTGCGATGAGGAGGGCTGGGGCAATAATGCGGGCCCTGTTTTCGCCGACCGGGAAGACCTGCGAAAAGGCCGCATTCAAGCTCTCGGTTCAGGTGACGGCCGCTGGGGGAAAGAAGGCGCAGGGTGAGGCGCTCAGAAATCTGCTCGGGATACCCAAGGGGCTGGGCAAGATCGCACTCGACCGCATACAGCTCACCGCTCTCCGCGAGATCGCCGCGAACACTGCTATCCATTCGAGCGTGCGCAGGGAGGCACTCATAGCACTCGACCGGGCGGGTGCACTAAGGGCAGGACTCAAGGGCAAGGACATTCATTTCCTCAGCAGGGTGCTTCTGGATAAGTCGCCCGCGAAGGTTTCCATAGCCACGGATCGTGACGCAGCGCTGCTGCTCGACTACGCGGTCCAGATACTGGCCAAATCGAAGGACCCGCGCGCTCTGGACATAATGAAGGCGACATATTGGAAGAACCTGCACGGGACCAGGCTGGAGACGGGGCAGAATTTGAGGATGACCGTGCTGGACGATCTGGCCACCGCGATAATAAAGAAGGACCCCTCCTTCCGCCTGCAGCAACGGCTCTATTCCATGGGCGCGCATATGCTCGACAGCCCCCGCAAAATCACATCCAAAGTCCAGGCGGAGTATTTGAATATGCTCATGGCGGAGGAAAACGTTCCGATCTTCGACAGGTCCTTTACCAAGGCGCTAAACTCCATAGCCGGAAACGAGATGTTCCCTCACGAGGTCGGCCAAAAGATATTCGAACTCCACAGGCATGTAGCCTGGCACAAAAACGGAATGCCTATGAACATGCCCAAGGGGTCCGAGGAATGGCGCATACTCTTCGGGAGGATACTGAAGGGCAGCAAGTAATCCTCCAAACCTCGCATTGACACGCCCCCGTTTCTCCTCTACTCCCCGCCAGGATGAATCCGGTCGGCATAGCGGCCGCGCTCGCCACAGCGTTCTCCTGGGCGGCATGCGCGATGTTCTTCACCTCCGCCTCGCGCAGGATCGGTTCGTTTTCCATGAACAACTGGCGCGTGCTCTTCGGCACGCTCCTTCTCTTCTCGGCAAACGCATTCGTAACGGGCGAAACGATCCCCGATGCCTCCTTCAGACAGTGGTCGCTCCTGTTGATAAGCGGGCTCGTCGGGGTCTTCGTCGGCGACCTCTTCCTGTTCCAGTCCTATCTCGACATAGGCCCCAGGCAGGGTCT
>DAONII010000230.1:0-2974 GCA_035405085.1 bacterium
CCCTATTGCAAGCCTGATATCTGGCAAAGCGCATGCAACGTGCGATCAAAACCCGAAAGGCCTTTGGATTGACAAGGGAAGCCGCTTACCCGTACAAACGGCGGCGCGGACGATCCCCGCGGAGGGAAAGAGATGACGCTCTTCTATATTCTGGCATTCAGCTTTCTTGGCGGCGCCGGCTCGGTGGGGCTTGCGGCGCTGGCCCTCCTCATCCCCCGGTTCACCGCCGCGCGCTTCGTCTCCGTCTTCGTATCATACGCCACGGGCGCCTTGCTGGGCGCCGCCTTCATAGGCCTCATACCGCATGCGCTGCACGAGCTGGGCGCCGGCGCTCTCTTTCCAACGGTCATAGCCGGAATAGTCGCCTTCTTCATCCTGGAGAAACTGCTCATCTGGCGCCACTGCCACGAGGCGAACTGCCCCGAGCACAAAACCGCCGGGCCGCTCATCATATTCGGAGACGCGCTGCACAACTTCGTGGACGGCGTGATAATAGCGGCCGCGTTCTTGACCTCGATCGAGCTGGGGATCGCGACGGCCGTCGCCGTGATAGCCCACGAACTCCCCCAGGAGCTGGGCGACTTCATGATCCTTCTGGAGTCCGGCTATTCGCGAGCGCGCGCCTTGGCCTACAACCTCCTGTCGAGCTTCACCACCTTCGCGGGCGGCCTGCTAGCGTACTTCTTCCTGAAAGAGCTAAGCCAGGCGGTGCCGTACGTGATGGCAGTCTCGGCCGCTAGCTTCATCTACATCGCGCTGGCGGATCTCATACCGGGCAGGCGCAAACACGCATCGCTTTCTCAGACAGCGATACAGACGATCCTGATGCTTTTGGGAATAGGTACTATCGCGCTCTTCCACCTGCACGCCCACTGAACAGCGAGAAGCGACGTCATTGCCCGCGATCACTTTCCGCAGGGCCTCACGGCGCACGGCGTGTTCGAGCCGCAGCAGGTCGCAGAGGAACCGCACGGGGCGATTGAATCGCCGCCCGATTTCGCCCCGCCCTTCATCACGATGCCGGATCCGGCGCCGATGATTCGCTCGACCTCGCCGCCGCACTTCGGGCAGACCCTTACGGGGTCGTCGTTTATGCTCTGACGAAGCTCGAAGCGATGCTTGCAATTGCGACACCCGTACTCGTAGGTAAGCATTCCCTCCTCCGCCTTTAATCCTTCATCATCGTTACGCGCCGCACTCCCTGAAGGTCACGGTAGGAAGCGCCCTGAAGCAGATAGCTAAGCATCAGATCCTCGTCGACTACTACGGTGCCGGAGAGGGCATGTATGCCATGATCGAAAAGCTTCGCCGAAAGAGGTGTGGACGGCCCCATCAACATCACAAACGCCGACGGCTTTATGCAGGACATCAGCGATTCGAAGGTGTGATTCGTCAAGGACGTGGAGGTGATCGCAACGACTTCGGCTGCGGGAAGGACCTCGCCGGCCATCCCCTCGGGAAGATCGCCCGGCCCCGGGTTCTGTTCGACGACGCTGAGGCTCCTTGCAACGCCCCTGATTTTGCCCAGGAACGGAAAGTTGCCCACGACCGCCACATCCCTGCCCGCACCTTTTTTCGCCAGAAGTTCCGCGGCGTTCATCTCTGTGAAATCCCCCTCGTCCAAGTGCAGCGCGGAATTTATCGCCGCCATGCCTAAGGAAGCCTCCAGCGGGTTTTCTGACAACGAATAGCCGGCCAGCTCCGACGCTGGGATTTCTTCGAGACGACCGCAACCCTTTACCCCCGCATGACGCGGCATACAGGATCGAGGCTTTATCGTGGAGGCGATCCCCCATCTCGAGGTGAACACCGCGGTGTCGAAGACGCCCATGACCGCTTTTTTTACGGGCAGATCGGGTAGGCTCTCTATCAGGTCGCGCAGTATTCGCATTGGTTCCGGATCTTTCAAGGCCGTCGGCATCAGACGCTGGCGCCTTCCTTCAGCGACAGCTCTATGCACCTGTGGAGGTAGTTGAGGACCGCCTCGCCGAGCGCCGAGGCGCCGAGGTTCGAGCAGTGCCTCTTCTCGGGCGGCAAACCGCCTACCGCGGCCTCGATATCCTCGTCGGTTATGTGCCAGGCCTCATCCACGGTCTTTCCGATCGCGAGCTCGGTCATTGCGCTCGAAGTCGCTATCGCGGCGGGGCAGCCGCGGCACTGAAAGCGGATTTCATCGATGCGGTCGTTTCTGACGCGAATCGTGACGCGCAGCAGATCGCCGCATGAGGGGTCCCCTACCGCCCCGACCCCGTCGGGATCTTCGACGACGCCCGCGTTTCTTGGGTTCAAAAAATGGTCCCTGACCGCTTCGGTGTAATGCTGCATCGAAAACCCTTTCACCCCCATATACAAAAGGCGCGGATAATCAAATCGCGTCCAGCGCGTCGCCAAGCGCCCCGATCAAATCGTCCACATCCTCGACGCCGACCGAGATGCGGACCAATCCGTCCGTCACCCCGCCCTTCTCCCGCTTTTCCTTCGGCACACAGGCGTGCGTCATCGAGGCCGGGTGCTGGATTAGCGAATCGACGCAGCCCAAAGAGACCGCGAGCGAAAAGACCCTGATGCTGTCCATGAGCTTTTTCCCCGCCTCGACACCTCCAGCGAGGTCGAACGAGATCATCCCTCCGAACCTCAGCATCTGCCTCTTCGCTATCTCGTGATACGGGCTGCTCTCGAGGCCCGGGTAATACACGCGCTCGACCTTGGAGTGCTTTTCAAGAAACCGCGCTATAGCCATCGCGTTCTCGCAGTGGCGCTCCATCCGCAGCGGAAGGGTCTTGATGCCCAGGTTGACGAGCCATGCGTCGAAGGGGCTGGGGCTTCCGCCGACGTCCTTTATCACAGAGTACGCGCTGTCCTTTATGTCGTCGCATGCGGTGGTCATGACACCGCCGACGACGGTGCCGTGGCCGCAGAGATACTTGGTTGTGGAGTGAACCACCACATCCGCGCCCAGGCTCAGAGGCCTCTG
>DAONII010000231.1:0-1039 GCA_035405085.1 bacterium
GCATGAATGCGTCGTTCGATATCGTCCGCCAGTTCACGTACCAGTTCGACTGCCGGCCGGACTTGAGCGTCACCGGCTTCTCGAAGAAGCCGACGACGCCGTTGTCGATCAGGAAATGAATAAACCCCTCGCGATCGAACATCCCCCCTCCCTCTTTTGACTGCGCGCTTTAAACTTAAAACTTTAAACTTTAAACTGCATTATTGTGCCCGGAGCCGGAATCGTTACGGAGACTTGGCGATCCGGCTGCAAAGCGGACGGAGCGCTTAGTCTCCGTTATCCCCCGAGCCTTTCCGACAGTCATCTCAACAACGGCGAGGGGGGCACCGGCAAGACCAACGATCCCCTCGGGATTTAAGCAAGCCCGGACTTTTGCATCGTTTCCACATGGTGCCCGGGGCCGGAATCGAACCGGCAAGGAGATTTCTCCCCGAGGGATTTTAAGTCCCTTGCGTTTGCCAATTTCGCCACCCGGGCCCCATGTGGAAAAGATGCAACTCTTCAGACTGCCGCGCCGGCTTGCCTTCGTCCGCTGGACGAAGTTTCCCGGCTTGCCTCCCTTGCGTTTGCCAATTTCGCCACCCGGGCCCCATGTGGAAAAGATGCAACTCTTCAGACTGCCGCGCCGGCTTGCCTTCGTCCACTGGACGAAGTTTCCCGGCTTGCCTTCCTTGCGTTTGCCAATTTCGCCGCCCGGGCATACTGGCATATCAGACACCGGTTTTGCTTCTGCTGGCCCACCCTTTACGAAAACATACAGCGGCAGGCATAATGTGCGGCTGCTTCGCAGTTACGTCTATATTGAACCCGTCGCCGCTCAGGCAGCCATCCGCCGCGACGGGCTCTACAAATACCAAAGATCATCTGAGACAACTCCAACCACCGGCCGGAATTACTCTTGGTCGTTGAGGAACCAATAGTCGAGATGAATTAGACAACGAACCTTGAAATATCAATAAAAAAGGCCACATGGGACCCGTTCTAAAAACGGATTTACTCCCGCTTTTACGTAACTCGACCGATGGGGGTTGTCAGGGGG
>DAONII010000231.1:1139-2958 GCA_035405085.1 bacterium
AGAGCAGGATCTCCCCCTGACTTTAGCGAGAGCGGATTCACTCCGCACGAGCGAAAGCGAAACTTCAACCCCATTGAAAAACAGGGCTTTTAATAATTCTCGACCGATGGGGGTTGTCAGGGGGAGAGCAGGATCTCCCCCTGACTTTAGCGAGAGCGGATTCACTCCGCACGAGCGAATTTGAGGCGGCGACCGGAATTGAACCGGTAAATAACGGTTTTGCAGACCGTCCCCTTAGCCATTTGGGTACGCCGCCAAAGCTGCGGATGGCGTCGCTATCATAGCACCGCTTCTGCGTCAACATTTCGCGCCTTCTAAGGCAAATACCGGCACTGGGGCCGTCAGACACCACCGAAGCCTTCAATAGCGCCTCCCTAATACCGGAAACGTGGTAAAATATCCTCGCAGGAAAGAGGCGCCTTCAGGCTCAAAGAACTTGAAGATGCCCGCTAAGCATGATAGGAAGGGCGTCATGAAGAGAACATGGCTTACAGCCTTTGTATTTGCTGCGTTTGCGGTCCTCCTTCTCGCCGGATGCGGGGTCAAGGAACCGCCCGCGACCGCCAGAAACAGCTTAAGCTGGGGCGCCCAGGATCTGATCACCCAGGCGAAGGATTTCGCAGGAAAATCGCTCGCAGAGACCAACCGAAGCCAGGCCCGCGAGCTCGCCCTTCACGGTGTCGACGCCGCCGAGCGCTGTCTTATGGTCGCACCGGAAGAACCCGGCTGCTACTACTGGCGCGCGGTAAACACCGGCCTCTACCACAGGGTCCACATAATCGGTTATCAGCGCGGCGTGAAGCGCATGATCGACGACTGCATGAAGGTCATCTCCATCGACCCCCGCTATAACCACGCCGGGGCATACCGGATTTTGGGCGAGCTCTATACGAAGCTCCCGCAGACCGGCGGAACGACCGAAAGCGTCACGCGCGACCTCGCGCTTGCGGAACAGTATCTGCGCGAGGCGGTTAAGCTCTCCCCCGACTACCCGGAAAATCACATCCTTCTCGCAGAAACCCTGATCGCCCAGGAAAACGTTCCTGGATCGGCCTCGGCCCTCAAAAACGCGAAGGATCTGACGCCCCACTGGAAAAGGGACGCCTCCTACGACAGCTGGAAAAGCTCGATGATCGCGCTTGAGAAAAAGGTCCGCAGGGCCAGCAAATAGTTTATTTCGGATTTGAATTCGTGGCCCTTTTGGGGTCTATTTCCCGCAGGGCAGGCATATGCAACCAACCTCCACAAGGAGCATCCAATGGCCAGCGTGAATAAAGTCATCCTGATCGGAAACCTCGGCGCGGACCCGGACATGCGCGTAACAGGCGGCGGGCAGAAGGTGGCAAACTTCAACATCGCGACAACCGAGCGATGGAACGACAAGAGCGGTCAGAAGCAGGAGAAGACGGAGTGGCACCGCATCGTGGTGTGGGGGCCGCAGGCCGACAACTGCGCACAGTACCTCTCCAAGGGACGGCAGGTATACATAGAGGGCAGGCTGCAGACGAGGCAGTGGGACGACAAGGAGGGCAACAAGCGCTACACGACCGAAGTGGTCGCACAGCGCGTGCAGTTCTTGGGAAGCCCCGGCGGGGAACGCCGCGCGACAGGCGGCGCGATAGAAGCTCCCGCATCAACCGACCAGACCCCCGATTTCGACATGGGGACGGGCGACGTGCCGTTCTAGTCATCAGCTGTCAGTCGTCAGTTGTCGATGAACGACAAAACAAAACCCCTTGGGATATCCCAAGGGGTTTTTTCTGATCACTGGTCACTGATCACTGATCACAGTTTTCTGGCAAGCCACTCGCCTGCCGGG
>DAONII010000232.1:0-2909 GCA_035405085.1 bacterium
TCTGTCGACCTCCTCTTTCGGCAGCGCGGTGTGTATGCGAACCGAGCCGAGATCCGAGGCGTCGATCGCCCTCGTCTTTGCGGTCACGAGGGTCGCCCCTTCTCGCAGCGAAACCTGGCGCGTCTGGCTGGAAACCTCGTAGGGCCGGGCCTTTCGGCCGACTACGGCGGCGTCTATCTCGCCCACGAAGAGCGCGCGCAGGGCGTCCGCGGTGCTCGCGTATCGCCTGCTCTGTATGTTCAAGCGGCCGTTGCCTGCGATCTTAAACGCTGCGGGACCCATCGTGGGGCAGTACCCGAGCCTCAGCGCCGGCGCCTCCTTTTGACGAAGTGTGAAAACGGCGGCGACGGCAACCGCCGTAAGAAGCGCAAGGCCAAGCAATATGTACCCTCTTGAAGAGACTCGCATGAAAACCCCCTCAAGCCGAGCGCCTGCGTTTCCTGATCAGCGCCCTCAGCAGAACGACAACCGAGGTAAACGCGAGGACCCCTATCAGGATGCCGCCGGCCACAAAGATGTTGTTCAGGAGCGCCGGATCGAGAATGAGTATCGTGCCCAGGCACAGCATCATGAGGCCCGAGAGGAGCTTCAAAACCTGACCCTGCGCCTCTGTGAGCTTTTTGCCGCCGAGCGAGACGACGAATATGAGCACGATGACGAAGAGCGGTATGACGTAAACCACGTTATAGAGCGCGAGATACAGATAATAGCCGAAGCCGGACAGGTCGTGGAGCGTGAGGATCCGCGTGAAGACCATCGGGAACCCGGCCGTGCACAGAAGCTCGTACATGTTCGCCCCGACGGCCAGAACCACGGTCCCTATCATCATCGATGGTATAGAGGAGGCCTTCAGCAGCCCCCTCATGCGCTGGAAGAGCTTCGGCTTCGCCTTGTCGGGGATCGTGAGCGACACCCCCTTGCCGAAAAAGAAGAAATCCTTGATGTTGAGGAACGCTACTATGAGCGCCACGATGCCTGCCGCAACCGTTATCGCGGTCAGGTGCCCCACCATCATGAAGAGGTTGAGCCAGGCCGCCATGAAGAGGAAATAGACGAGCCCGGATATGAAGACGAAGGTGCCGCCGATGAGGAGCATCCTGGCCCTTGATCTCGCGTAGACGAGCATCCCCAAAAGCACGAAGAGGACAAAGAACGCGCACGGGTTGAAGCTGTCGAGCCCCCCCAGGATGACCGTGATGAGCGGCAGAGAGACCTTCGAGGCGTCGACCGAGCCGAGTATCGGGATATCCACCTCGCTCCCCTCCTCGGGAGTCGTCTCGCCGGGCCTCGGGGGATAAGGCGCAATGCCCCGAACCTTCTCAGCCGGCGAGACGCAACCCTTGACGCTGCACTCCTCTATCTGCCGCCTCAGGTTTTTCCTTATCGTCTCGTCGCCTATGAGATAATGATCCCCGATGAAGAGAACCGGAAAGCCTCCGTACTCGAATCCGTATGTGGACTTGAAGTGCTCGTACAAGGCGAGTTCTTCCGGTTTGGAGGCGTCGTGCTTTACGAGCTCAAAGTTGTAATCCTGCCTTGCCGAGTCCAGAAAGCGCAGGATGCCCTCGCATTGCGGGCAGCCCTCTTTCATGAAGACATGCACGCTCACGGCCTTCAGCGGCGATATCGTCTTCTCCTCGCGGCCAATTTTAACGGAATCGGCGGGTTTTTTTAGCCTCTCCATCGGATCCGGACAGGAACCGGTCAGGCAGGATATAACGGCTTCCTCCATCTCCCGCGCAACGCGTCCGGAAAATCCTATCCATACCCTATCGCCAACGAAAGCCGCCGGGACGCCGGAGGGGCGAACGCCCATCGCTCGCGCCAGATCGAGGTAGAGCTTCGCGTTTCCCTTGTTGTACCAGGTTTCGTAGTCCTTAACCTCCAGGTTCGGATAGCTCTCCTCGAGAAGCTTGAGAAAAGGCTTCTGGTCCATGCAGTGCGGGCAGCCGTCTCCCCAGAAGAAGAGGAGCTTCACGCGGCGGTCCTCTTGGCGCAGGCCTGTGTCGGCAAGAGCAAAGAGAGGCGCAAGGAAAACCACCGCTGCCAGTGCAAACGCGGAAAGTTTCACGGCTGCCGTCTTTAACATAACCTCCCCCTAAAAGAGTGCCCCGAAGATGAGGCCGGAGAATGTAGCCATTACGACCACGAGGAGCACGTAGACCGCCGTCTTTGCCGTACCGAGCACGGAACGGATGACAAGCATATTCGGAAGCGAAAGAGCAGGCCCGGCGAGCAAAAGCGCCAAGGCGGGCCCCTTCCCCATCCCGCTGCCGATCAGCCCCTGCAGGATCGGCACCTCGGTGAGCGTGGCGAAGTACATGAAGGAGCCGACGATCGACGCGAAGAAGTTCGCGAAGAATGAGTTTCCACCGACGAGATCCGTGACGTAGTGCGCAGGGATTATCCCCTCGTAACCGGGGCGCCCCAGCAGAAAACCGGCGACGAGCACGCCGCCGAGCAAGAGCGGCATGATCTGCTTCGCGAAGGTCCACGACGCCCAGCCCCACTCCCTGATGTCGCCGCCGGAAAACCAGCGCCAGAGGGCAAAGGCCACCACGGCGGCGGACAGGGCGGCTACGGGCCATTTGACGGCGTAGATCGCCGACCAGATGCCGCCGTCGCCTCGTGCCCAGTTTGCGAAGACGAGGAACCCCACGAGCCCCGCAAAGAATGCGACCTCCTGCCAGAGGCGGCGCTTCGGGGCCTCCTCGCCGATTTTCACAGGCGCCTGCGCAGCACGCGCCTTCTCCTGTTTGAGAAAGACGAGGTGCATGAGAAAGCCGATCACGACGCTGAAGAGGACGGCGCCTACTGCGCGGGCGACACCGAGTTCGAGCCCCAAAACGCGCGCAGTGAGGACGATCGCGAGGACGTTGATCGCAGGACCGGAGTAGAGAAATGCGATC
>DAONII010000233.1:0-2899 GCA_035405085.1 bacterium
GAATGGCCCTTCGGAAGAGGATCCGACAGGCCGCTCTTCATACCGGTGGCCGGCGACAGCCCGGCCTCGATATCCGGACGGATCGACCGGGTCGATTCAGGCGATGGCGATGAATCGTTCCTCGTAATAGACTACAAGACCGGCGCCTCGGGCCCCGTAACGGGCGACATTAAAAAGGGGCTTCACCTGCAGCTTCCTCTCTATGTCGACGCGGCGGCACGTCTGCTGTTCCCGAACGCGCGCCCACTTGGCGGGCTCATCGTGGACGTGAAGAACGCGCAGCCCGGCGGCGAGGACGAGACCCCGGGAAAGAGCCACGGCTTCGTAAGAAAATCCGCTGCGGGATTGAGCTTCAGAATAGGGCGCAAAAAATCGACGCTCGGCGAGGAAGAGTTCGAGGCGGCGATAGAGTCCGCCCGAAAGTCCGCGGCCCGCTGCATCGAGGGGATAAGAGCTGGCAAGTTTTCGCCCAGGCCCAACGAATACTGCAGGAATTGCAACCATGCCGACATCTGCCGACAAAAGGACATGGCGTCCGACTGAGGAACAGAGCCGGGCGATAGAGGCGACTGACCGCTCGATGGCGGTCGACGCCGCTGCCGGCTCGGGGAAAACCTCGGTGCTCATAAGGCGCATACTGGAAATTCTCGGCGGCAACTGGTCGCGCCTCGAAAAGATACTCGCCATCACCTTCACCGACAAGGCAGCGGGCGAGCTTAAGGCGAGGCTACGGAATCACGTCCCGCCCGGCGACAGGCACCTTCTGGAGGGGGCGTGGATAGGCACCTTCCACAACTTCTGCGCGCGGCTTTTGCGCCGCCACGCCGCCAGGATAAAAGCGGACCCGTCCTTCGGCATCGTGGAGGAAAACGCAGCGAAGCTCGAGGCCCGCTCCTGCGCGCGGGAGACGCTGCTCGAACTTCTCGCCTCCGGCGACGACGATGCGGTGCGGCTTGTGGAGGCCGTGGAGTTCAAGGCTGCCCTCGGCGCAATTGAAAACCTCATGGACTTCCGGCTTCAGGCCGAAGCCGCTCTCTCGAACCGCGACGGAGCGGATGGATGGGAGTCGGACGTGCTCTCCTCGCTTCGCTCGGTCTACGAAAAAGCGCTGTCCCGTTACCGCGCGGAGCTCGCCAGGCTCCCGGCGCTCGACTTTCAGGAACTCGAGATCATGGCCTTGAAGCTTTTGTCCGTCGACGGTGTGCGCAGCTCCGTATCTTCGAAGTTCGAGCACATCCTCGTGGATGAGTTTCAGGACACCAACGACGTTCAGACAAAGCTCGTATTCTCGCTCTTCGCCCCGGGGAAGAACCGCCTCTTCATCGTGGGCGACGAGGCTCAGTCCATCTACCGCTTTCGCGGCGCGAACGTGGGCTGTTTCGCAGAAGCGAGAAACAGGATAGAGGCGGCGGGCGGCGAATCGGTCCGGCTGTCGGCCAACTTCCGCTCGGACCCCGAGATAATCGGCCTGGTCAATTCACTGCACTCGGTCCTGGGCAGGGATCTCCTCTCCAAACCCGCGCGCCCGGGCAGGGTCGAGCCGGCGAGAACTCCATCACCTCCATCTCGTCGGCAAAAGCACCCCCCGATCGTCGAGCTGCAAATCGGAGAGGCGGAAAACGCCTCCGGCAGGAGGGAGGAGGAGGCCAAAGCCCTAGCCCGCTTCATAGGGGGCGTCGCGTCAGACGGCGCATTCGGCTTTGGCGACGTCGTGATGCTGTTCAAGGCGCTCACCGCCTCTGCGATTTACGAGGCGGCGCTCAGAAAGCTGGGGATACCGTCGATCGTATCGGGCGGACGCGGGCTCTTGGAGAGGCAGGAGGTAGTGGATCTGATGGCCGCGCTCGAGTACGCCGCCAACCCCGATGACAACAGGGCCCTGCTTTGCCTTCTGCGCTCCCCCATAATCGGACTCTCCGACGACGAGCTCGCCATTATGGCAGGGGACGGCGGCAAGGGACTCGAGGCGGGCGTGGCGGGCCACCCCCGATCGGGGATCGTCGCCGAGCTGCCCAGGCTGGCAAGGCACCTGCGCCCTTCCGAATTGATGCGCCGCATTCTCGATCTCTCCGGCTACGAGGCGGCGGCGGATCGCATCGACACCTCCGGCGCGATGGCGGCCAACATCGACCGCTTCATAACAGTCGCGTCGTCCATTGAACGAACGCTCCCGGTGCCGCTCGCCGACTTCGCCGCCTTCATAGGGGAGCTGCGCGCGCAGAGCGCGAGGCTGGGCGACCCGCCAGCCGCCGGCGACGTGACGAACGCGGTGAGGCTTATGACGGTCCACGCAGCAAAGGGGCTCGAGTTCCCTGTCGTCGTGTTGCCCGACCTCTTTCACGGAGAGTCGTCGCACAAGGACGCATGGGTCTTCAGCAGAGGCGGCGCCACCGGAGCGGTCCCCGGCTTCGCCTTCAAGAGACGCGATCCCGACCGACCCTTCGACAGGGCCCGGAAAACCGAACGGTTCAAGAGGATCCTGGACGAGGAAAAAAGGGAGGGCGCGATGGAGGCCGGACGACTCCTATACGTCGCCATGACTCGCGCGATGGATATGCTGGTCATACCCACCCACGGGGATTGCAAGCGGGCAGGGCCGTGGCACGAATGGGCGTCAAGCGCACTGGCTGGCCCGCAGGACGGCAACCCGTTCAGCGTGAAGAGAATCGACGCGGGCCAAATGAAGAAGCCGGCTCTCAGCCACAAAACGAGGATGGACAGGAAGCTCTACCGAATTCCGAGGGGTTTTTCGCACCGACCGAGCGGAGCGTTCACGGTCTCGGAGCTGGAGGCATACGACAGCTGTCCGCTTCGCTACCGACATGGGTTCGTTCTGGGGCTTCCTTCGAGAGACATCCGCTCCTCATCGAACGACTGGGTCGAAAAGGAGGTGTTCGGC
>DAONII010000234.1:0-2880 GCA_035405085.1 bacterium
CGATGTCGGTGGCGACGAGGATTCTGTGCTGCCCCTTTCGGAAGCCGTCGAGCGCCAGGGTACGCTCCTTCTGGCTGCGGTCCGAGTGAATGTTCGATACCGGGTGCCCCTCCTTCTTGAGGACCCCGCACAGCCAGTCCGCGTCGATCTTTCGCCTCGTGAAGACGAGCGTGCTGCCGAGCTCCTGGTTCAGAAGGGCGATCAGGCTCTTTCTCTTGTCCGCTTCGTCGACCATGTAGAGGCGGTGCGTTATTCCCTCCGCGGCCCTCCCTTCGGGGAGTATGTCTATGCGCACCGGGTCGGCGAGGAATTGCCTGGCCAGTCTCTCTATGGAGGGTGGCATCGTGGCGGAGAACATCATAGTCCTGCGTTCCTTCGGAAGCGCCTTCAGTATCCTGCCGATCTGAGGCAGAAAGCCCAGGTCGAGCATGTGGTCGGCTTCGTCGAGGACGAGGTCGCTGATCCCTGAGAGCTTCACGTTCTTCCTCTGCATGTGGTCGGTGAGGCGCCCGGGCGTGCACACGACTATGTCGGGGCCGGCCTTGAGCTCGGCTATCTGCGGCCCCATCTTGACGCCGCCTATAACGCAGCAGGTTTTCAGTTTGTGCGGCTTCCCGAAGAGGTCCAAAAACGCCTTCGTCTGCAGCGCTATCTCTCGAGTCGGGCAGACGATGAGGCCGCGCAGCCCCTCCCCGTGAATCAGGCGGCTCGCCATGGGTATCACGAAAGCGGCCGTCTTTCCGGAGCCGGTCTGCGCGAGGCCTATGATGTCGCTTCCGTCCATCGCTGCGGGTATCACGGCGCTCTGTATCGGCGTAGGGCTCTTGAAGCCGACCCGGCGAATGGATGAGAGTATCTCCGGGGGGAGCGAGAGCGACTCGAAAGACGAATCGGTCACGTCGACCGGATGATGGCCGATCTCCGCGACGGGTTCCTTTTTGCGGTTGGGGCTCATGGAAAGCGTTTCTACAGGAATCGTATTCCGGTGCAACGAATTTGATTTCAGTTGGCGGCCTCTACTCCTTCAGCACCGCCTCCTTGGCAGCGCGCACCTCGTCGAGGCGGCGGCGGAACGGCCGGGAGGGGGCGCTTGTGACGACATCGGGACTCTCCTCGCACTCCTTCGCTATGGCGAGCATCGCGTCGCAGAAGCCGTCGAGTACCGCCTTCGGCTCCGTCTCCGTCGGCTCCACCATTATGGCGCCGTGGACTATGAGAGGGAAGTATACGGTCGGGGGGTGCATGCCGTAGTCCATGAGGCGCTTCGCTATGTCGAGGGTCTTTATCCCCTTGGGCGCCTGTTTCTCGTCCGAGAAGACGCACTCGTGGAGCGTGGGCTTCGTGTAGGGCAGCCCGTACGCGCCCTCCAGGCGCTTTCTCACGTAGTTCGCGTTGAGCACCGCCATGCGCGTGGCACCCGAGAGCCCCTCGCCGCCGAGTTCCCGGATGTAGGCCCATGCCCTTATAAGAACGCCGAAGTTTCCGAAGAAGGAGTTTATCCTGCCGATCGTCTGCGGGAAATCGAGCTCCACCGAATAGCGATCCCCGATCTTCTTCACGCGCGGTATCGGGAGGAAGGGCTCGAGCGCGGCAGAGCATCCCACCGGGCCGGCGCCAGGCCCGCCTCCGCCGTGCGGGGTGCCGAATGTCTTGTGCAGGTTGAAGTGCATCACGTCGGCGCCTATCTCTCCCGGCTTCACATATCCCATCAGCGCGTTTAAGTTTGCGCCGTCCATGTAGACGAGGCCGCCTTTTGCGTGTACGATGTCGGCCACCTCCTTGAACCCTTCCTCGAAGATCCCGAGCGTGTTCGGGTTCGTGATCATTATCGCCGCGACCTCGTCGTCCATGACCGCCGCGACCGCCGCCGGGTCGAGCAGTCCGTCCGGTCCCGATGCGACCGTTACGACGTCGTAGTGGCACGTGGCCGCTGAGGCGGGGTTCGTGCCGTGCGAGGAGTCGGGGATGATGACTTTTTTCCTGGGGTTTCCCTTAGCCGTGTGATGCGCGCGTATCATCAGCATCCCGGTGAGTTCGCCGTGGGATCCGGCCGCCGGCCAGAGGGTTACCGCCTTCATCCCGGAGATCTCGGCCAAGAGCCTCTCCAGCTCGTAGGCGACCTCCAGGTTTCCCTGAACGCTGTCGAGCGGCTGGTACGGATGGGTATCGGCGAAGCCCTGTATGGCCGCCGCGCGGTTGGCTATCTTGGGGTTGTGCTTCATCGTGCAGGAGCCGAGCGGGTAGAAGCCCAGGTCCTTGCTGTAGTTCTGTATGGAGAGCCTCGTGAAGTGGCGGGTGACGTCCACCTCGGAGAGCTCCGGCAGGGGAGGGGCGCCGTCGCGCGCTAGTTCTCCGAACGCGGAGCAGGCCTCCAGACGCGGGACGTCCGCCTTGCCGAACGAAACGCCCCTTCGGCCGGGCACGCTCTGCGCGAATACGGTCGGCTCCTCGAACATGAGTCCGGTCGTTCCGGTGCTGTCTTTCATAGTGCCCTCCGAAGTGCTTCAGCGTATCTGTCGATCTCGGCCTTCGTGTTCATCTCCGTTGCGCAGACTAGGATTCCGTTGTCCATTCCGGGGTACCATCGCCCGAGGTTCACCCCTCCGAAGATTCCCTCTTTTGCTAGCTCGGTTAAGAGTTCCGAAGCCGGCCTCTTCGTCTCCATCACGAATTCGTTGAAGAATTTTCCGCCGAAGGGGAAGGTTGCGCCAGAAGAGGCGAGCTTCTCCTTCGCGTAAGCTGCCTTCGACGCGTTTATCGAGGCGAGCTCGCGCATTCCCTCCTTGCCCACGATGGAGAGGTATATCGCCGCGGTCGTGGCGCACAGAGCCTGGTTCGAGCAGATGTTCGACGTGGCCTTTTCGCGGCGGATGTGCTGTT
>DAONII010000235.1:0-2877 GCA_035405085.1 bacterium
GCGCGCCACCACATTCCAATCCCGTTACACGTGACCTGTGACAGGTGACCGGTCATTGTTTGAAGGAGATGTAGCCGATGGTGAAAAGGCCCGCGGCCCAGCAGTACCACGCGAACCACGAGAAATGACGGCGGCGCACGATGGAGAGCATCCACTTCACGCAGATGAAGCCCACGATCGCTGCCGCCGCGGTCCCGGCGGCAACGGCGGGAAGTATATCGGGGCTGAGCG
The DNA here is from genome assembly GCA_035405085.1 of bacterium. Taxonomy (GTDB): domain Bacteria; phylum UBA10199; class UBA10199; order 2-02-FULL-44-16; family JAAZCA01; genus DAONII01. The sequence goes on from DAONII010000235.1 coordinate 232, forward strand.
CGGCGAGGTCCTTCATCTGCAGCACCGCGGCCCCTCCTATGGCCGGTATCGCGAGCAGAAATGCGAACTTCGCGGCCAGAGCCCTGTCGAGCCCCAGGTAGAGGCCGGCCGCTATCGTCGACCCGGAGCGCGAGATCCCAGGTATTATCGCGACCGCCTGCGCGAGACCGACCGCGACGGAGTGCCACCAGCTCATGCGCGGCAGATCGACCGGATGGTTTCTCACGAAGCGCGTGCCGAAAAGAAACGCCCCTGTGACGAGCAGCATGATCGCGGCGGAGAGCGCGTCGTGGAAGAGGGCCTCGAAGAAGCCTTTAAACGAAAACCCTATGATGACGGCCGGGACGGTTCCGAGCAAAACGAGCAAACCCAGGCGCCTGGCCTGAAAGGGCGAAAGCTCTTTCTCACCGCCGAGGGAAGGAACCGGCCTGTTCGCTATGGACGCGAAGATCCTGATGAGGTCACGCCAGAAGACCGCCAGAAGAGACAGGAGGGTGCCGACGTGCAGACAGACATCGAGCGCGACGAGGCCGCCCCCCTCGAGCTTCACACCCAGGAGCTGCTGCGCTATGACCAGATGACCGGAACTCGACACCGGCAAAAATTCGGTGGCCCCCTGCAGCGCCCCCAGAAAGACCGCTTTCAACATGGAAAGTTCGCCCATATGGATCAAGGCCTCGGAAAAATTTCGGCGACTCTAGGGATGCGAAAAGGCAAAGTCAATATAACTATGCATTTTGGCTTGATATTCTGCTCCGGGCTTGGCAGAGTCGCGCCCGCTTCCCGGGCGCTTAGCTCAGCGGGAGAGCGCCGCCCTTACAAGGCGGATGTCACAGGTTCAAATCCTGTAGCGCCCACATCAAAGGCAGTGAAAAGTGGAAAGTGAAAAGTCGAGGAGGGAAGGGCTTGCATCTTTTTCGATTATGATGCAAGAAACGGCACCTTGTCGCCGATTGAAAACAGGGTTCGAGTGCAGTCGGATTATTGAAAACTATCTGCGAGCGTTCTGCGGGGACGTAGATCAATTGGTCCGATCGTCGCCCCTGCCTGCCGGCAGGCAGGCTGTCACGGCGAAGGGGCGAGCGCTGCTTGTGAGCCGATGGTTTGAAAACTTGGTTGTCCGTTCTGCGGGGACGTAGATCAATTGGTTGGATCGTCGCCCTGTCACGGCGAAGGTTGCGGGTTCGAGTCCCGTCGTCCCCGCAGAACGGACAACTGCTCTTCAAACCGAAGGCGAGCAAGCTATTGCGCGAGGCATAAAATGACAACGGCGCGACCGGAAAGGGAGCGCCGTTTTCCTTTTCAGGGTTCGAGTCCCGTCGTCCCCGCAGAACGCTCGCTATTTTTTTGTCTCCTTCGTCCCCGCCAGCTGCACTCCCATTTTTTGGCCTGTCACGGCAAGCCGCGCGAAAAGAAAAAAACGGCGCAACCCCAAGGTTGCGCCGCATGCCTCCCCGCTGAAGCGCATCCAACCCTAGAACCTTCCTACAAACGTCGGCCCGCCGGTCATCATGAAATATTGATCTATGTCCATGTTGACGAAGTGAGCCTTCACAGAAAGGCCCATCGCGAAGTTCGGGATGAAGTAGTACTCGAACCCGACGCCCACGTTCGCGCCGAAGCTCGTCTTCGTGCTCGTGGTTCCGGCGCTCGTCAGAGTTACGGATCCGCTGGATATGTACGGCCCCACCTGCGCCATCGCCCAGAAGCGGGAACGGTCCAGGAACGTCACGAACGGATCGGTTATTTTGTCACGGCTGACCAGCTTCAATCCGAGTCCCACGCCGTAGATGTCGCTGCTCAAACTGGACCCGGTGGGACCGGTCTTGCTGAAGGTGTGTCCGTAGAGAAAGGACGCCGCGCCGAAGAGGCGCTTGTATATCTGCACGTCTAGCTCGGTGTCGAAGAAAAGCGCGCTGTAGGGATTGATGAAGCTGCTCACGGAACTGTCGATGCCCAGAAGCGCCGCTGCGCTCGGCGTGAAGCGCAGGTTCACCTCGTGCCCGGCCGCCGTCGAAACAGGCGCCTTTTTCATCGACTCGCTCCAGGCCTGTTCCTGCTCCGGACGCGTATCGAAGTAGAACGGGTCCACCTGCTGCGCGGTGTCGAAGGCGGCGCGCGCCTCCACGTACCTCTCGGTGTGGTAGGCCGCCATACCGAGGTTTCCCCAGGCGAGGGTCATCTGCGGGTCGAGGTGGACCGCTTTCCGGTAGGCGCGAAGGGCGAACCACTCCTTCCCCATCTCCTCGTAGGCCACGCCTAGGTTGTACTGAGTCTTGGCGTCGTTGGGGAATAGCTTCGCTGCGAGCTTGAGCTCGTGCAGCGCCTCCTCCTTTCGGCCCATCTGGCCGTAGGCTATTCCGCGGTTCCTGTGTATCTCGGCCACGAACTCATCCGGGAGATCCTCCGGCATCGACGCTAGTGCGCTGTTGCAGGCGTCGAGAGACACCTGGCCCGAGAGCTCCCGGCAGGCCTTCGCTTCGGACTCCCACTCCGAGCCGAAGGCGCTGCCGCATAGCATAAAGAGCGCGGCGCACGAAAGAATGGCTGCTGAAAGAGCTGATCTTCGCATGGGCTCCCCCGAATCGTTTCGCGCAATATATCAGATAGCGCCCGGGGGAGTAAAGTTTTAAGCCCTCACCTGCC
>DAONII010000236.1:0-2874 GCA_035405085.1 bacterium
GCGACCGCGAGCGAACTTTCCTCGAGGGCATCCTCGAGCGTGGAAAAAACGCGCGCCGACTCCAGCACGTCGCGGGCCTGAACCGCATACATGTATGCGGTCTTTGTGAGGTGGGGGCAGCAGGCCACGAGCCTTAAGTCCCTGAGGCCGAAGTTCTTCATGGCGCGAGCTGCGGCGCCTATGTTTGCGTCGCCCGTGGCTCCTGCTATTACTACCGCCGTTTTCCGTGGAGTCATGCGGCATCGATAGATGCGGAGAAGATGCTTGTCAACGAGGGGCTTAAGGAATATGGCGTATGGAGTTAGCGGAGGAGGTGGCCATGGAGGAGAAGGGTGCAGAGCGGAGAAAGTTTGCACGGCTCGATCTTGCGCTCACCGTGAGCTACCGGGTTGCGGGACCTTCCCCGGCGAACCCGATAGATCCGCGCGAAGCCGTTTCGAGCGACGTGAGTCTTGGCGGCCTCCGGCTGATGACTCCGGCAAAGCTCGAGAACGGAACGATGCTCGACCTCGAGATACTTCTCGGCGAGGACGAGAGTTCTCCGATAAACGCCGACGGAGAGGTTGTGTGGCAGAGCAAGATATCGGCGACGAGCTACGAGACGGGCGTGCAGATACGCGGCATGCCGGCGGCGGACAAGAAGCGTTTCATGGAGTTCGTCTTCGACCAGATGGCTAAGGTAGTAAGCTGAAGCGGTTCGCCCCGTGGGCCATGGCATCCCTCAGGGTCTTCATGAGGGTCTCGACCTCGAAGGGCTTCACCAGATAGGCGTCGGCCCCCGAGGCTTCCGCGAGCTCACGGTCGGTGCGCAATGAGCGTGCGGTGAGGATCACTATGGGTATGTGGCGGTATTTGTCGTTGAATTTGAGAAGCCTGCAGACCTGAAAGCCGTCCATCTTCGGCAGCATCAAATCCAAAATCATGACGTCGGGCGAAAGCTTCTGGGCCATCTCCAGGCCCAGCGGCCCGTCGCCGGCGACTTCAACCCTGAAGCCATGGTGTTCGAGGAGCCTTGAGAGGATCATCTGCATATCCGGTTCGTCCTCGACTATGAGGACGAGCGGCGCCTCCGCACCAGCGGTGGTGCCGGGGGTTTCTGTGTCCGGCAATGCTTCCGCGGGGGAGGGTTCGGCTTCCTCCGTGGCATCTAAATCGGCGGCTTTCCCCTCGGGTTTTGTTTTTTCCGAGGAAGGCTCGCTTTCCTCAGTGCCCGTTTCATCTTCCGATGTTTTGGTGCCGGCTACCGTCCCCTCGTATTTCGCCGCATCCTCCAGTTTGAAGATGCAGTCCACGTGGATGAGAAGCCTCTCCTCGTCTATCGGTTTTATCAGTAGTCCCGCGATTCCCTGGTGAGCCAGGTTGTCGCTTATGTTCGACATGGAGGACATGACCAGAACCGGGATCCTGCTCCCCTTCGCGTTCAGGATATCCAGGAGCGCGTAGCCTGAAAGGCCGGGCATTATCAGGTCGAGGATTATGAGGTCGGGATGTTCCCTGTTTATGAGATTCAGGCCATGCTGGCCGTCGGTTGCGGTAAAGGTCTCATAGCCGGAGCTTGTAAGCAATTTACTCAAGAAATCGCAGACATAGGGCTCATCGTCCAGGATCGCTATTTTTTTCTTCAGCTTATCGGCCATTTCGTTAAGATTAATTGTTCCCTTTTTTTAAGCAACATATTTATCTGCGGTGCGATAAAGATAGCAAGGAGACGGGCTTGAGAACTTACTACGATATCCTGCAGGTATCGCGGGACGCCGATCCGGAGATGATCTCCTCTGCGAGGCGCACGCTTCTGTCCTCGATGAGGAAGCACCCGGACCTTGGTGGCGACGCGTCTGAAGCCGCCCTGATAAACGAGGCGTATGAGGTCCTTTCCGATGCAGAGAGGCGCGCAGCGTACGACGCGACGCTTCCGGCGAAGAGGCACGAGGGCCGGGAGAAGCGCTCGTTCGAGGAGCGCCGCAGGGCGCCCAGGCGCGATATCGATGCTACCGTTTCGTTCTGTTTCGATTTCGATCTCCGCTGGCATCCCGCCCGCGTGAAGGATATATCGGTGCTGGGCGCCAGGCTCCAGACGCACGCGCCGGTGGCGGCAGGGCAGCATCTGGTGATCGCACCGGCCAATCTCGCGGCTTCGGCGATCCACGGCACGGTGAAATGGGCGCGCATGTTTCACCCCTCCGTATTCGAGCGCGTCTACGAGGCGGGCATCGAGTTCTCAGACAGCATAGCGGACGTGGAAGGTCGCCTCTCCCTTTAAGCCCCTCCTTGGGGTCGACATCCTTTCAATAATAGTGTTAGCTCTTCGGCCATAGGTTCCTTTGCGAAAGGAGATGGTCATGTCCGAGAAGTTGAAACTCAGCAAATCAGAAAAGGCCTGGGCAGAGGCGCTGGATTTGATCCCGGGCGGCGTCATGGGTATCCGTCGTCCGTACAACTTCATCCCCGGCGAATATCCGCTCTTCATCGAGGAGGGCAGGGGCGGCCGCGTCCGCGATATCGACGGAAACGATTACATAGATTTCATCTGCGCCTATGGTCCCATAATCCTCGGCCACCGCGAGCCGGAGATAGACGACGCGGTCGCGCACCAGATGAAGAAGGGTTTTTGCTTTACCCTCTGCCAGACGGTTCAGAACGCGCTTGCGAAGAAGCTCAGGCAGATAATCCCCTGCTGCGAGCAGGCGGTGCTCGTCAAGACCGGCTCCGACGCCACGACCGCAGCGGTGCGGATAGCGCGCGGTTTCACGAAGCGCGACAAGATCCTGCGCTGCGGTTACCACGGGTGGCACGACTGGTGCGTCGAGGTCCACGGAGGCGTCCCGAAGGGGGCCTACGAGAACACGATCGAATTCCCGTACAACGACCTCCCGG
>DAONII010000237.1:0-2861 GCA_035405085.1 bacterium
AAAGCTCCAGAAAATCAAGGAGCGTTTCGTTTCGTGGATATGGGAAGAGGGGAAGAGGGCGGAGGTATTCGCCAGGGATTACAACGATCAGTTAAACGCTGTCGTGAAAAGAACTTACGACGGGCCGCAGCTTGACGTGATGACCTTTCCGGGAATGAGCGCGGCGATCCGCCCCTACCGGCATCAGAAGCGTGTTGCCTATCGAATCGTGCAAAACGGAAACACTTACATGGCCCACGGTGTTGGTGCTGGCAAAACCATTGCTTCTATCATGGCCGGCATGGAAATGAAGCGCCTGGGCATCAAGAAGAAGCCCATGTGGGTTGTTCCGAATCACATGCTGAAACAATTTTCAACGGAATTTTTACAGCTTTACCCGGCGGCGAAGATCCTGGTCGCAGACGAGGTAAACTTTGCGAAACAACTCCGTAATCGCTTTATGGGGCGTGTAGCGGCTGAGAATTGGGACGGCATTATTATTACTCACTCCGCCTTCGGCTTAATGCCCATGGACCCGGACTATTCGGCTGCCTACATACAGGAGCAAATCGAAGAGCTGGAATCAATCCTTCAAGGGTCAAGGGGCGATCGCCTCAAGCGGAAGCAGATCGAGCGGGCGAAGAAAAGGTTGCAGCAGCGGCTTGATAAGCTCCTGGCCGCCAAGAACAAAGACAAAGGCGTCACGTTCGAGGAAAGCGGCATAGACATGCTTTTCGTGGACGAGGCCCAGGAGTTCCGGAAGCTCGACTTTGTAACGGAGATGGGGCAGATCAAGGGTATCGACTCGCAGGGGTCAGCCCGCGCACACGACCTGTTTATGAAAACGCGCTACCTGGAAGATCTGTCACCTGGCCGTTCGTTGGTGATGATGAGCGGCACACCTATTACAAACACCATCGGAGAGGTTTACACGATACAGCGCTTTCTCCAGGACGAAGAGTTGCGCCGGCACGGGCTTCATCATTTCGATTCTTGGGCCAGCACCTTCGGGGAAATGAAGACACAAATCGAAGCTACCCCTGGAGGATATAAGGCCATATCTCGCTTCGCTCGATTCCGTAACATTGCGACGCTTTCGAAGATGTGGGGCGAGGTCGGGGATTACGTCAAAACATCTGACGTGCCTGGGCTTGTCCTGCCAACCGTCAAGACGGGGAACAGGGTTATAGTGGCAACCCCGCAATCCGCCCTCCAGGTGGCCTACAAAGCGGAGCTGCGTGAAAGGGTCAGGCAAATTGAAGCGCGAGGCAGGCCGCCGCAAAAAGGTGATGACATTATTCTGACAGTCATAACCGATGGCCGGCATGCTGCCATTGACGAGCGATATATTGATCCCCGACAGAAGCCGAACCCGGAATCCAAGCTGGAAAAGATGACGAACAAGGTCTTCGAGATATGGGAGCGCACCAAGGAAGACCGCCTGACGCAGATGATCTTTTCCGACATAGGGGTCCCAGGGTCCGAAGAGCGCCGCGGGTTCTCCGCTTACAAGCGCATTAAGGAACGGTTAATCGAGCTTGGCGTGCCGGAGAAAGAAATCGCCTTCATGCAGGATTACAAGAAGAGCAATGATAAATATAACCTTTTCCAAAAGATGAACCGTGGCGAGGTTCGCGTCTTGATTGGCTCGTCGCAGGCCATGGGGACGGGCGTTAATGCTCAGAAAAAGCTCGTCGCGTTACATCACCTTGACCCGGACAACTATCTGCCCGCCTGGATTGAGCAGAGAGAGGGCCGGATCGTTCGCCAAAACAATGCCAACGAGATGGTCGAGCTCTATGCCTACGTTGCCGAAGGCAGCTACGACGAACAGATGTGGCAATTCCTGGAATCCAAGCAGCTGTTTATTGATGAATTTATGCGGGGCGATGCGACTGACAGCGAAGTGGATGACATAGACGGCGCCGCAAACTCCTACGCAACGGCAAAGGCCATGGCGTCAGACAATCCTCTGTGGCTCGAAAAGGCTGCCCTCGAAAACGAAATAGCGAAGCTGGAGCTGCTGAAACGGGCTCATACCGACGAGCAGGTGGGTCTACGACAACGCTATGCGTTTGCGAAAAGCGACTTGGCGCATCACGAGGAAACCGTCGAAAAGCTCAAAGCCATTATAAAAGCCCTGCCGGATATGAGCGGCGACAAATTTTCCATTGTCATCGGGAAGAATACGTTCAACGATCGCAAAAGCGCCGGCGAAGAGCTCGCAAAAATTGTCTGGAAAAATGCCGAAAAACTTGCGATTGGCGAGCACACAAATAACACGGTCATCGGCTCCTATGCTGGCATGCCGCTCTCGGCGTCCATATTAGCCTCCGAGAGCTGGCATTCGCAGCGGTTTACCGGAGGGAAAGCAGACGAGCTTGAGCGCCGCATTAGATATGAGCTTTCCATCAGTCTTACAACGAGTGACAATGCTTATACCGTTGCAAGTAGCGGGGACATAGAAAAAGACAAGGACCCTATCGGCCTTATTGCAAGGATCGAAAACCTCCTGGGCCAATTCGAGCAGCGACGCGCCAGGAGCGAAGAAAGGGCGGCAGAACACGCAAAATTCATCAAGGACGCACAGGAGAAGATCAACAGCCCCTTCGCTCACCAGGCGTCTTTGGATAGCAAGCTCACAAGAATCGAAGAAATAAATAAGGAACTTACAGCAGAGGAAGGGATGAGCCCTGGCGGCGTGGGCGATCTTGTCGTGGACGAAGACGCGCAGGACGTTGACCTCGAACGCCGCCAGCCCGTCGGGGAATCCGAAGCGATCCTGACCGGCCAGGACGTCGGGCCTCTGCTCCATTCTCTTTCGAAACGCGTCAAGGGCCTCGAAGTTACCAGGGACGAAGGCGGCAATTATTACATCAAGA
>DAONII010000238.1:0-2859 GCA_035405085.1 bacterium
TTGCCAGATATCAGGCTTGCAATAGGGCTTGCCGCACGTTCTTTCCTGGTCTATCCATATGCCATGGACGAACTGATCAGATTCGGCGTATCGCTTCCGAAGAAGCTATCGCAGAAATTCGACAGATACATCTCCGCGAAGAAATACGGCAGCAGGTCAGAGGCGTTTCGCGACCTCATAAGGCAGAAGCTCGTAGAGGAGTCCTGGGGCGACACGGAAGTGGCATGCGGCCTCGTCTCCATCGTCTACGACCACCACAAGCGGAATTTGATGGAGCAACTCACCAAGATCCAGCACGACGCCGGCGACGTCGTGATCTCGTCGACCCACGTGCACATGGATCACCATCACTGCCTCGAGGTGATCATCTTCAGGGGCCCCTCGGCTAAGGTCAAGAGGATGGCCGACAGCCTGATAGCGCTCAAGGGCGTCCTGCACGGCTCCATCACCAGGGCCCCGACCGGCGGGGAGTTCTGACCTACATCCTCCACGATACTCCGCCGATGACGTTTATGCCCGGCATAGGGTACCCCGGCTGATATTCGTAGTCTGCGTTCGTCATGTTCCGCACCGCCAGGTAAGGTGTTATGTCGGATCTTATGGGCTTCACGTGGATCCTGTAGCGTATCTTCCCGTTCAGCAGGAAAAAGGCCCCCACCGTGGCCGGGTTTGCCGCGACCGACGTCCTGTTCCATGAGCCCGAGTGCATCGTCGAGACGTACTGTCCGTCGAGGTCGATCTGGAGGTTCTTTACGGGCGAGGCGCTTATGCCAGTCGACAATGTCACGTCCGGCGCGTAGGGGAGGTCCGACGGGCTCTTGTGCAGGTAGGTCGCCCCGGCAAAAAATGAGAACTCGTCAACAGGATACACGGCGACGGTGCCTTCGAGCCCGTAGATCGTGTATTTTGCGATGTTCTCAAAGTAGGGCGGGGGGCTCGTCGTAACCATCACGTATCTGTTTTTCCCCCTGTCGTTGAAAAAGGTGAGGTCGGCTTTAACCCACTTTCCGAAGCGCTGCGAGATCCCCGCCTCGATGTGGTCGAGCGTCTCCGGCTTCAGGTCTTTCCAAGACTGTCCCAGAGCTGTGACCACGTTCTGCGCGAAGGCCACGACGTTGAGACCCGGATAGTTGACGCCCCGCGAGTAGGCGAAGTGGGCCTCGGTGTCTTTGTAGCCCAGGACGATTCCGGCGTGCGGGGCGAATTCAGACGGGAAATCGGAGTGGGAGAAGAACCTAAAGCCGGCGGACGGTATGAAATACAACTTCTCCCTGTCGCCGAAAACTTGAGACAGGGCGGCCCTACCCGATATGAGCGAGAAGAGCGGCCCCACGAATTTGGTCTTCGCCCCGGTGTCGTCGGTGAAGTCGCAGTCGCCGTCGATGAAGTCCACGTCGAGGCCGAGGTCGAACGCCCCCTTATCCCAGGGCTTCACCTTCTCGGCTATACGAACGCCGCCCAAAAGCCAGTTGCTGTTCGTGTCGTCGGCGTTGCCGGCCTGGTTCAGCCAGTCGCCCCTGCCGCCGCTCCAGTAGAACTTGAAGTGTCCCTCTACGGGGTCATAGGAGTGGGAGAGGGTTAGCGTCGCAGCCCCGCCGGTGGTCTCGTATTTTCCCTCCTTCGAGGCGGGGTTTCCCTTTGCGCCCGGGTCAAGCGCGTAGTTGTCGGTGAACATCCCGAAGACGTCAGCCGACCAATGGTCGGTCATCTCGTAGCCCGCCTTGAGATAAGCGTTGAAGAGCCTGCCGCCGGAGTCAGGCCTGTCGCCGCTCGAACGGACGAACTGCTGGCCAACCGAATAGTTGAATTTCTTGATTTTTCCTGAGGTGGACAGCGATTGCTCCAGGGTGTTGTACATGCCGTAGCCGATCTTCGCCCTGCCTTCGTATCCCTCCTCCGTCTGCGTGCGAGGGACGATGTTTACCGCGCCAAAGCCCGCGCCGAACGTCGTGGGCTGCGCGCCCTTGTAGACATCGATCCGGCCCGCCTCGCTCACCGGCAGCAAATCGAGCAGCGGGTGGTTCCACACGCCGTTGTAGACCGGGACGCCGTCGATCATCGTCTGGATCTCTCCTCCCGGCCGGCTGCTTCCTATCCCGCGTATGAATATCGCGCCTCCCGAGCCTCCGCCGAAGGAGCCGACCACGTCGTATCTCGTTATGTTGACGCCGGGGGTCGTGCGGAGGGCTCCGGAGAGGTCGACGGCGCCGAGGGCTTCGATCTGTTCGCCGCTGACGGTCGTGACCTGGCCGCCGTAGTCGGTGGTCTTGTTCCCCTGTATTATCGGCCTGGACACGACCTCTATCTCGCCCAGGTCCTCGGCTTTTTCGCCCGCGCGCGCGCTTTGAAAACAAAGGGCAAAGCATAGAAAAACGACGAGTGCGGTTGGTGTTGCAAAAAACCTTGCGTTCATCGGGCCTCCGGGTTAATAACACGAAACAAAATTTAGTGACACCGCATACACGCCGGTCGAAGTGGTGTCAACCCGGAAACGGACGGCGCCCCGTTCGCCGCATCCCGCGCGCCGCACCGCGGCTATTTGCTGTGGACAAAAGGCGGGGCGTGAAATACAGGGGTGGCTTAAGTCAAACGAAACCCGCAGCAAAAGGAGGACAGCCATGGCTGAAGAGACGAGGGGAATGCCGCTTCTGGGCGACGCCTTTCCCGACATGAAGGTGCAGACGACCCACGGCGTGAAGACGCTTCCGAAGGACTACTCCGGGAAATGGTTCGTTCTGTTCAGCCACCCGGCTGATTTCACTCCGGTCTGCACGACGGAGTTCGTCGCGTTCCAGAACCGATATGAAAAGTTCAAGGCCCTGGGCTGCGAACTCATCGGCATGAGCGTAGACCAGGTCT
>DAONII010000239.1:0-2841 GCA_035405085.1 bacterium
ACGAGGGCTTCGCTGAGGCGCTGAACATGCACACCGACGCCGTGGCCGAGATCGCCGGACTTTTGCCCGGGCAGCGGGTGCTGGACATCGGCTGCGGCATAGGTGCTCCCGCGATACGCATCGCGGGAGGTACCGGCTGCAGCATAGTCGGAATAAACATCAGCTCGGAACAGGTGAAGCAGGGCAGGGCCCTTGTGAAGAAGAGCGGATTGTGTGACCTCGTGGAGCTCAGGAAGGGGAATGCCCTTTCGATGGATTTTCCGGAGGCGTCGTTCGATTCCGTCCTGTGCATAGAGGTCGCCGGCGACATCTGCGTTACGCCTGAGCAGAAGGGCAGGCTGATATCGGAGATGCACAGGGTTCTCAAGCCGGGAGGCAGCATCGGCTTCTCGGATCTCGTCTTCACCGGCAAGCCTACGCGCGCGGAGGAGAGTTCGATGCGCGCTATCCTCTACCACGACGGCTCCGATCTCGTCACTGACTGGCCTGAGCTTTTCGCGGATGGGGGCTTCGAGGTCGTGGAGAAGCGAGACATCATCTCCGAGACCATGCCGATGTGGACTCACTCGCTTGCGATATACGAGGAGCGTGCCTCTGATGTCAGGAGGCGTTACGGCAGGAGGATAGCCGAGAAGACCATGGAACACCTCCGCGCCATTCCGGGAATAATGCAGAAGTACGGGTCCTTCGTGCTGCTCTCTGCGCGCAAGAGAGCCTAGGTTCACCTTACGCCGGCCACCGGTACCATCTCCTTGTCGCATTTGAAACCAACGGTGACCCGCCTGTTGCGAGGCTCGGCTTCGCAGCTCTCCCCGCGCTCGCCCGTCTCGCATGTTATCGCCACCGGCCTCCCTGCCTTCAGCCATCCGGGCACGGTGCGGTAGCGGCCGATCTTCTTGTGCCTGCAGCCGGACGGTATGCCGTAGGGCACGCACCCCCTGGAGATTCGAAGCGATACCTTCCTGCCGTCCACCGCGAATCCGGGGTAGAGGTTTCTGAGAGCTACGACGTCGTCTCCTCCCTCCTGGGTGAAATCGAAGATCTTGAAGAGGTAGTCGCCCCCCGTCTTCCTGCCGACCTCGATGCGCGTGTTGGCTATGAGGGCGTAATCCTTTCCGTTTCGTGCCACGGCGCCCGACATGTACTCGACGCGCGGGTGATTCGGGAAGCACTTCCTCATCGCAGGGGGATGGTAGTAATGGCGCAAGGAGACGAGGTCGGCTCGCGGCGTGCGCGGAAAGACGGACGCGAGGTCGCCGTCGCTGCCGAAGAGGATTTTCTCCACGTCTCCCGCGTTTTGTTCGTACATCCGGCCTATCCTGATGTAGTAGGAGGCGTTGTAGGGCGCCTCCCCTCCCGCGGGCTTCCTCTGTAGATCGTCCCTCAGGAAGCACGAGGTAAGCCCGGATATCTGCGTGAGATATTCATCCCATATGTTGTACTGCGATACCTTGGAGGATACGCCCTGAAAGTCCCCGGGGAAAGCACAGCCCTGTGAGCGCTGGCAGGCGATCCGGCCTCGGTTTCTTATCGAGAGTGCGATAACGTTTCTCTCGCAGGCCCCGTAGGCGCTGCAGCCGCGGTCCAGGTGCCCCTCGTAGATGGCCGTGCGCATCGTGTAGTCCAGATGCCTTGCCCTCTCAAGCCTGTCTTCGGGGGCTTTTCCCCGGTGCTTCGCGACGAACCTGTTCCATTCGCGGGCGAGCGCGTCGCGCCTGCCCATGAGCGACGAGTTCGCCGCTTCGCACTGAGGGGAATTGTGAAATGCTCGCACTATTTCGTCCACGGAGCTTTTCGAACCGATCCCGGCATCCTTCCCTGCGGCGGAACGCGGACGGGGGGGGTCGAAGAAAGGGGCCTTCTCCATGGCGAAGAACTTCCTCACGTCGACCACATGCTTCACTCCGGCCGGGCAATGGTGGTTTTCGACCTCCATGGCGCTTCTCTTCGCGACCGCCTCCTTGTACCTCTTGGTGGAATCGGGCCCCGCGCGCCTCGCGTCGACGAGCATTTCAAAGCCCACGTAGGGCGTGCCGGAGGAGTCCGTGAGAGGCTTTCCGCCTCGAATGACGAGGCACGGTAAGATCGAACTCCCGAGCGCTATAGTGCCGGCCGGTTTGCGCGGCCCGTTCCTTTCGAAGGATTCTACGGTGTAGTACGGGATGGAGTGCTTCCCGCCGAAGGCGTAGTAGGACATCACCGGCGCGGCCGGTATCTTTGCCGACGCCGTACCGGAAATCAGGATGGCGAGGATAAACGCCGCAAAGGACGTCCTCGCTTTTATCAGGGGCTTCTCTCCGGTCATCTCCTGGAGGCGATCCTCTCCATCTCGGCGACGGTGCGCTCCATGAGCTTTAAGGCCGCACCGACAGCGTCTCGGAGGTTGAGGCCCGTCTTCGCCAGCGCCACGAGCGGCGGTGTCGATGAGGGCTCCTTGAGCATCGCGAGGTAGCCATCCAGAGCGGCCTTGTCGCCTGAGGCGACTTTGTCCGCAAGCGCTATGCCGCTGGATAGGCCGGTTGCGTAGGTGAAGACATAGAACTTCCAGTAGAAGTGCGGTACGTAGGACCATTCGATCCCGTCGTTTTCGCCCATAGTGAAGCCCGGGCCGTAATATTTCCTTACGAGGTCGGCGTAGGTCCGGTTGAGCAGCTCCGCCGTTATGGGGGTTCCGGCCTCCGCAAGCTCGTGCGCACGCCGCTCGAATTCGGCGAAGAGTGTCTGGCGGTATATGGTGGTACGGATGCCCTCGGCTATCTCGCCGAGGAGGTAGAGGCGAGTCGTGTCGTCCACGTCGGGTTTCGAAAGCAGGTGACGCATGAGCAGCCTCTCGTTGAAGGT